>CAXTTX010000016.1:6641-14986 GCA_964247045.1 uncultured Verrucomicrobiales bacterium
CGATCTTCACGTGGAACGATGGTCACGCGGGCAATTGGAGCGATGGGACGAAATGGACCAACGAACTTGCGGAAGGCTCTCCTCCCGAATCGTACGGCGCGTCAAATTACATTCTGAACTTCAAAGCGTCTGAAAGCTACTTCGCGAACAATGACCTTTCTTATTCATTTGTCCTGAACCAGATGAATTTCAGCGGTTCGCACGTGGTCAACCTAACCGGGGCCAGCCTCACATTTGTTATGGACGGAACGGTTCCCGCTGCCGTCACCCAGAGCGGCACTGTTATGGCCAGGATCAAGCAGACGATCTCATCCAACGAGGATCTTGAAATTGCGGTCAACGGGACAGGGCCGCTGATTTTCTCGGGCGGGATTTCCGGTGGCGGTTCCCTGGTCAAGACCGGCCCGGGGCAGATTCTCCTCACCCGTGAGAACAGTTATCCGGGCACGACCCTTGTCGAGGAGGGCACCGTCGCGCTTACTGAAGAGGATGGTCCAAATTGGGACCTGGTTGCCGACTGGAGCTTTGAACGGCCAGCTTTCGGTGCGGAGGGATGGGCTTACCGGCCGGACTTCAGCGGTTGGGCCATGACGGGCAACTCGGGCATCGCCAGCCGCTATTCCGCGTTTGTCGATGAAACGCCAGACGGCTCGCAGGTTGTCTTTTTACAGGGCGAGCCCAGCTCGATTTCGCAAACGATTTCCGTCAACACACCTGGTCTCTACAGGCTTTCCTTCCTGGGAGCAAACCGGCCGGGCTATGGCGCGAATGGCGTGATCTTCAATGTCGATGGCTTCCAAGCTGGCGCTTGGGCAGACACACAATTTGCAACCGGGGGAAACTTCGGCTACGTGGAAGTGACTTTCAATCTCGCCGAGGGCGTGCACACGATCGAGTTCGCGGGTTGGAACACGGCGGGTGGAGATGTGGCCACGTGCATTGATTCCATTGCCCTTGTCGGGCCGCTGGGCAAATTGCCCCCCGACTCCGGCGTCCATCTGGCAGGCGCCGGGACTGTCCTCGATATTGGAGGCACTGACCAAACGATCGACTCGCTGGAGGGAGTGGTTGGTTCCACGATCATCAACAACGGCAGCCTCACCGTAAACACCGCGGGGGACGACGTGTTCAACGGCTCGGTCACCGGCTATGGCGGCCTCGTGAAAGCCGGAGACGGCCGGCTGACCCTGGGTTCGACGGGCACCTATTCCTCCGGGTATATCGAGGTGCAACGTGGCACGCTGGTCCTGAACGAACCTGTCCTCACTGGGACGCCCGCTGTCCGGATCGGCGTTCATGGCACGCTGGAATTGAATTTCGAGGGAACGAATGTCGTTTCAAGCCTGAGCGTCTATGAGGACACTTATACCTCGGGCATCTACAACGCGTCGAATTTTCCAGGCCTGATCAGTGGCACCGGATCCCTCGAAGTCATCGCTAGTTCATCCGGGGAAGGTCCGCCGGAGATCAAACTGACGGCACCGGACGGAACGGATCTCGCCAGCGGCGGCAGTTTTGATTTCGGCGTTCATGAGATGGGTGTGCCGGGGGATTCCAGCAGGATCTTTATGGTGGAAAACCAGGGCGAGACCGATCTGGTGATCGATCCGTTCGCGCTGGGTATTACGGGACCGAATGCGGGCGACTTCGAGGTTTCATGGGCTGGCTTTGAAGACAATTTCTACGACCTCACCTTGTACCCATACAACCGCGGTTATCTGGTGGTGAAGTTCGTTGCCGGAGGACCGGGGCTCCGGACGGCCCAACTGGAGATTCCCAGCAACGATTCCGACGAGGGCACGTTCATCTTGAACCTGACGGGCTCAAGTCCTTCCACCCCGGAATTCACCACCCAGCCGGCGAATGTCACGATACCATATAATACCCGCGCAACCTTGGCTGCGGTCGTCAGTGGGGTGCCGGAACCGGCATTCCAATGGTATGAGGGAAATTCCGGCGATACGGCGAATCCGATATCCGGTGCGTATTCCTCCACCTATCAGACTCCGGTCCTGTCCGCATCAAAGAGCTACTGGGTGAGTGCCACCAATCAATCGGGCACGGCGGGCAGCATGACGGCAGTGGTTACGGTGGACCCGCCTTCCAGTGCGGAAATCATCGTGTCCGAGGCACATGGATCGGACTTTGTGACGTTGGTGAGCGGAGATACCTTGGACTTCGGCGGCGGAACGCTCGGGGTTTTCATGCAACCCAAGACCCTCAATGTCGGAAATCTCGGCAGCGTCGCCTTGGAAAATCTCCAGGTCACGATCAGCGGTCCGGACGCGGAAGATTTCGGACTGAACGTCGATAGCTTTCCAACCAGCATTGGTTCCGGGCAATCGGAGTTTTTCGTGGTGTATCTGATTCCTTCATCGGAAGGGCCCAAGTCGGCGACGCTGACGATCACCAGCAATGATGCGGATGAGAGTCCGTTCACCCTCGAATTGACCGGGGAGGGGACGGTGCCTGCTCCAATCGTCACCACGGACGCCCCGACGGCAATCACGGATACGGAGGCCACCCTTCACGGAACCGTGAATCCCAACGGTGTTGCCACCACCGTGCTTTTCGAATTTGGCACTACCGCCGCGTATGGCTATGCCCACTCTGCAAATCTTTCGCCGGACGACGGAATCGTGCCGCAAGGGGTGGAATATACTCCCATCGAACTCACGCCGGGCGAAACTTATCATTACCGGGTTACCGCCACCAATGCCTGGGGAACCACGGTGGGTGAGGACCAAAATTTCACCACTTTGGATGGGACATTCCCGTTCACTTACACGATCACTGATAACCAGGTGACGATCACTGGCTACACGGGTGAGGGCGGGGCAGTGGTGATTCCGGCGACAATCGAAGGATTCCCGGTGGTGTCCATCGGACAAAACGCCTTCGCCAGCAATACCAGCATCACCAGCGTGGTGATTCCGGAGGGAGTCATTTCCATCAACGACGGGGCATTCAATTTTTGCCCGGGCATGACCTCGGTGACGATTCCCGATACGGTGACATCCATCGGGAGTCTGGCATTCCGCCACTGCGGCCTGAGCCAGGTCTCTATCCCGGCTAGCGTCAACTATATCGCGATTTTCGCGTTCGACCTCATGTCGAATCTCCAGGCGTTCACAGTGGATGCGGCCAATGCCAACTACAGCAGCCTCAACGGAGTGCTCTTTAACAAGGATCAGACGACACTCATCGCCTATCCCGGCGGCCTCGCGGGTTCATACACGGTCCCGGATAGTGTTACGCACATCGAATTCTTTTCGTTCTATTTTTGTTCCTCCCTGACCGGCATCACCATTCCGAACACGGTGACCAGTATTGGCTACAGTGCCTTCGAACAGTGTGATGGCCTGGTCACGGTACACATTCCGGCAAGCGTGACGGCAATGAATACGCCCTTTTCGGAATGTAACAGCCTCGTGTCGATCACCGTGGACAGCGCGAACCCCTCCTACACCGGCCTCAACGGTGTGCTTTTCAACAAGGGACTCACCACGCTGATCCAGTACCCTGCCGGCAAGCCGGGTAATTACTTGGTCCCCTCGACGGTGACCGCCATTGGCGCGGCCGGCTTCCTCAACGCGGACCTTTTGACCGACGTCACCTTGCCGACGGGGCTCACAAGTCTGGGGGACGCGGCTTTTTACTCCTGCGATCTCCTGACCTCCATCAACATTCCCGGTGGTGTGCCCGCAATCGGGCCGACAACCTTTACCTATTGCTCCAACCTTGCGGACGTTACCTTGGCCGAAGGGCTGGTCACCATCGGCGACTCGGCATTCCAGGGATGCAAGCTTTTGCGAATCATCCTTCCATCGACCGTGACCAGCATTGGTAACGGGGCATTCCAACTCAACACGCAGTTGACCAGTGCAGTGTTCCTCGGTGCGGCTCCGGCGATGGGAAGCAATGTGTTCAACATCGTGGATCCGGGCTTCACGGTCGGATATTTCCCTCCCAACGGAGCGGGATTCACCGGCCCCGGCTGGCCGGGGTACCCCATCGCGAATTTGGGGAGTCCTGCTCCCGTGATCCGGGTGGAAGAGCCGGTTGGAAACCAGATCATTTCCGGCGACACCCGCTCTTTTGGTGTTGTGGCCGTATCTTCTCCGACAGGTATGACGAAGACCTTCACGGTGAAGAACACCGGATACACCCCACTCACGAATTTTGGAGCCGGCATCGGCGGAAGCAACCCCGGGGATTTCCTGCCAAACTTTTCCCCGCTGCCGGCGAGTATCCCCGCGGGTGGCACAGGCCAGATCGAGGTGACTTTCGATCCCGTGGCCCCGGGTAATAGAAATGCGGTCCTTCTGATCGAGAGCAATGCTCAGGATCCCGACTTCATCATCAACCTAACGGGATTCGGGGGAATCGGGCCATCAATCGTCACGCAGCCTGCCGACCAGGCATTGCCGTTCGGATCCATGCAACTGACGCTGGGCATCGGTGCCTCCGGCTTTCCGATCCCCACCTATCAGTGGTTCCGCGGCAACAGTGGCGATACAGCGGATCCCATCAGCGGTAGCGGTTGGGAGGAAACCGCCTTCACCACGTCGGCTCCGGTCTCCACCACCCGCTACTGGGTTCGGGTGACCAATACCTATGGCACGGCGGATAGCGATGCCGCGGTCATCACGGTCCTTCCGCCACCGCCCACCGATGCGAACTTGGTCAGTCTGGCAGTCAGCAACGGGACGCTGACGCCCGCCTTCAAAAAGGCGGTCACCGCTTACTCGGCCGCTGTGGCGAATGCCGTGACCGGCATCTCCCTCACTCCTCTGACGGAGGATCCGCTGGCGACGGTGAAAGTCAATGGCACCTCCGTTGCATCAGGCACGCCGAGCGGCACGATTTCCCTGAACCCTGGGAATAATATCATTACCACTGAGGTCACTTCGCGGAATGGCTCCAACAAGAAAAGCTACACGTTGACGGTCATCCGCGCCGCCACCACAACGGTCGCGACGAATCCGCCTCAGACAGTAGATGCCAGGACCGTGCAGTTCAACGGCACGGTGATGCCCAATGGCGTGGCGACCGTGTTTTTCGAATACGGGCCGACCGCGTCCTATGGAAACTCGACACCTGGACAGCCCTACCAAGGCATGCAGCCAGTCAATTTCTCGACGACCCTTGCAGGCTTGGCCTACGCGACGGAGGTCCATTATCGCGCGGTGGCCACCGGGCCGTTCGGTACCATTCACGGGAGCGATGTCCTGTTCACCACGGCCCAGGAGCCTCCTGTCGTGGCAACGGGTGATCCCTCGGCCGTGAGTGGTTCCGCCGCAACGCTTGTCGGCGCGGTCGACCCGAAGGGGCTGCCAACACAGGTGTATTTCCAGTATGGTCTGACCACCCTCTACGGCAAGAATACGGAGTCCCGAACGGTGACTTCCGCAGGGGGAATCCTTGACATTCTTTCGCCCAGCGGCGGACTGATCCCCGGTGCGACCTATCACTACCGGATCGTGGCATCCAGTACGGCGGGGACGAGTTTCGGCAATGACGTGGCATTTGTCGTCGCGGTGGGCAGCGGCGTGACCGACCCGATTCCCACCACGATTCCCAACGTCGCAACCGGTGATGCCGCCGGAGTGGCAACCAGCGCGGGGATCTTAACCGGACAGGTGAATCCCAACGGTGGCACGACCCTGGTTCAGTTCCAATTTGGCAAGACGACGGCCTATGGCCTGAGCACGAAGCTGCAGGGTGTGGGCAACGGCAGCGAACCGGTGGACCTCACGGTTCCAATCAGCGGCCTGCTTCCCGCGACGACCTATCACTATCGACTCGTTGCGTCGAACAGCGCGGGCCCGGCCTTTGGTGCCGATGCGGCCTTCACCACCAACCCCGAGGCTCCTTCGGCGGTGACGGGAGCTTCCGAGGTGCTGAGTTCCACCAGCGTGCGCGTCAGTGGTTCGGTCCGGGCAGGGGTTGCCGAGACATCCGTTTTCGTCGATTTCGGAACGGACCCGTTCCAGTTCTCCGATAGCATCCAGACTTCGCCCGGTACGGCCAGTGGCGCGGAATATAGCCCGGTCGATGCGGAATTGCAGGAGCTTCGGCAAGGGCTGACTTACTATTACCGGGTCCGGGCGGAATCGGAAGACGGCCAGACCGGGGTCGGTGATACCAAATCCTTCAATGTCGCGCTGCTTTCCGGTTTGATCCAGCAGTTTCCCGAATCCGTGCTTCCCGAGGACCGGCAGGGCTCGCTGGGCGTTGTGATTTCTCCCATCTTGCCGACAGGCGGTTGGAGATTCCTCGGCGAGAAGATATGGCGGCCGTCCAATATCCCTGTCACGGGTCTTACGGCTGGTGACCGTGTCATCGAGTTCCGCCCGGTGGCGGGCTTCATCCAGCCACCGAATGAAACGGTGGCGGTGGCCAGCAGTGGAGTTCCTTCGATCATCAACCGGGCCTACACTCCTTCCGGTGAAACCGGCAGCGGAAACGTGAACGTCATCCTTCGTCCGGACGGTCTCACAGGTGACACCCGTCCTTTCGACCTTCTCGCGAAATGGGCCATCGAGGGCGATGTGGATATCCTTGGCGAACCGATCTGGCGGGATAACGGAACCACAAAAACAGGCTTGCTGCCCGGTAACCATGTCATCATCGCCAAGCCGGTCAACGACCGTGCCACCCCACTCCCCGTAACCGTCCGCGTACGGAACGGGGAAACGACATCAGCCACCGTCACCTACTATGTCGCGGAAGATGCTGTGGGTGCGCCGCCGGCAGTGGTGGACTTCGAGACGATTTCCAACAGCGTGGATCTTCCTTACGCATGGGTCGGCCAGTTCCGGAGCGACGTCGGTGCGGGCAGCGGCTTTGTCGTTCGTCCGGGTGTGGTGGCGACCGCCGGACACGTATTGTTCGATGACGGGACGCTTTCCTCCGCCACAGGCGTGCAGTGGCTGCACCGCCATGACAACCATGCACATGATCCGGTGCCACTGAACCCCCGCGGGTATTTCCTCCTCACTGGCTATGCGGCGCAACGCGCGATCGACGACTCGCCGGGAACATCGACGCCGGAATCCCAGAACCTCGACGCCGCGGCAGCCTACTTCCTGACGGATCCGGGAAATGGCGGCTTCAGCGGTTATCTGGCGAGCGATGCGAACGAGAATGAATTTCTCCTCTCCCCCGCACTCAAGACCCTCGTCGGCTATCCCGTGGACGGTATTGCGCCGCCCAATCTCAACCGCATGCACGCCACTCCGCTGGCGGACCTGACCTTCGCCCGCGGGTTTGGCAATACTTACACGACTCCGGACATCCGCAGCAGCGGTGGGGGATCGGGAGGTCCCCTCTTCGTCCAGTATGAAAACGGCAGCTACTATCCGGCGGCGATCTATCTGGGCGGCACCCGCCAGACGGTGGTCCGCGCGATTGATGGCGACGTAGCGGGTTTGATCGGTTTCGCCGAATCGAGCGCCAGCGCGAATGCCGGCAACACCGGTGGCGTGCTGACCGGCGATGAATCGATCGGAAATGGCAACCCGCTCGCGGGAGATCTTGAGGTTCTCATCGAACCCGCTTCCGCACGGGAAGCGGGCGCGGGATGGAGAATCCAGGCAGGTTCCCCTTATCTCGCCGGTGGCGATAGCCTGATGGAGCTTTCTCCCAACACCTACACGGTCCATTTTGCCACGATCCCTGGATTCGTGCCGCCAAGTCCGCAGCAAGTGGACATCGAAGCGGGGGTCCGGAAAAAAATCACCTTCACCTATGAGGAGATCGTACTGCCGCCGGTGATCGATTCTCCGGAAGCTGTCTCGGTGGGCCGCTGGGAATGGTTCTACTATCAGATCGAGGCATCGCATTCTCCCACCACCTACTCTCTCCGCGGGGCGTTGCCTGCCGGTCTGGAATTCAACGAATCCTCCGGCGTCGTCTACGGGGAGGCATACGAGGCGGGATTGTTCGAGGTGCTGATCGGCGCGGCCAACAGCGGTGGAGCCGAAAGTCAGTCGCTGTCCATCAGCGTGCTTCCCGAGATCGAAGCCCAGGCGGTGACGGTGCCGTTCAACCAGCCGATGTCCTATCAGATCGAAACGGGAGAAAGCGGGGATGGCGTGATTTTTGGCGCTGACAGCCTGCCATCCGGACTGTCGATCAATACAGTCACCGGAGTGATCTCGGGCACGCCGACTCAATCCGGCACGTTCCAGGTTCCTGTCCGCGTGACCCGCCGCGGAGCGACGGGTGTGGCGATGCTGGAAATGAATTTTACCGGCACCGAACCGGCGCGATTCGCCGCCGGCCAGCACGGCCCCCAGGATGTTCAGGCGTTGCACGCGCGCACGATAGCCACCGCGAGT
>CAXTTX010000016.1:14996-16424 GCA_964247045.1 uncultured Verrucomicrobiales bacterium
AACCGGTCATTCTAAGTGAATCGAGCCTGTATGTCGTGGTGGATTACGGCGGCCGATCCACAATGGGAGTGACGGCCACCGGCTTGCCGGAGCCGGGATACCAGTGGTTCATCGGCAGCAGCGGAGATACTTCGCAGCCGGTTGCTGGTGCAACCTCGCCGACCTTCACCACGCCTTCCATGGCCACGGAAACGAACTTCTGGGTTCTCGTTTCCAGCATCAGTGGCAGCGTGAATAGTTCCACGTTCACGGTGGGTGTCTATCCATCGTCGAATGCGAATCTGAGCGACATCGTGCCAAGCGATGGGAGCCTGTTCCCGGCATTCAACGCGGATAGAACCACTTATACCGTCGCTGTTCCCAATGATGTGTCGGCCCTGTCGCTCACGCCGTTTGCGGAGGTTCCGCTATCGACGGTAATGGTCGATGGAACTCCGGTGCCTCTGGAATCGGCAAGCGAGCCTGTTGCCTTGGAGGTTGGGACCAATATGGTTGTGGTCCATGTGACGGCCGACAACGGAACGAACGAGAAGAGCTACAGCCTCACCATCGTCCGGGGACAACCTCCGGTGGTGCAGACGGAAGCCGCCACCGACCTGACCTACAACTCCGCGATCCTCCGTGGCACCGCCAAGCCGAACGGAACGGCGCTGGTGTTCTTCGAATACGGAACGACCACGGGGTACGGCGAGTCCACCCCGGTTCAGGAAATCTCCGGTAATTTTGAACTCGATGTCCAGGCCGCGCTTTCCGGCTTGCAGGCGGAAACGACCTATCACTTCCGCATTGGCATCACCACTGGCGGGGGCACGATTTTCGGGGGCGACATGACCTTCCTCACTCCGGTCGCGCCACCGCTGGTCGCCACTGGCGACGCACCGGACGAGAGCGGGGGCAAGGTGAAGCTGATTGGCGCGGTGGATTCCAGCGGCAATTCCACCACGGCTTACTTTGAGTTTGGGCAAACGACGCAATATGGCTTCACAACACCGGTTCAGGAGGTTCCTCCGGGTGTGGTCGTCACGGACATCCAATTCACCGCGGATGGGCTGGTGCCGGGGGCCACCTATCACTATCGCCTCGTCGCGACCACACCCGCGGGGATTTGGTTTGGTGACGACGTCGTTTTCATCGCGGGCCAGGCGAATGGAGGCACCGGCGTGCCCACCGGCGCTCCGCTGGCGGCTACCGGCGACGTCACCGACGTGAGCACCGGTTCGGCCTATCTCTTGGGAAGCGCGAATCCGAGAGGCGGAACCACCTTCGTTCGCTTCGACTACGGTCCGACAAATACCTACGGGAGCTCGACGGTATCCAAGGGCATCGGCAACGGCTCCGAGGCTGCCACCGTTCTCAGCAATGTGACCGGCCTGCTGCCGGGCCGGACCTATCACTATCGTATCGTCGCATCGAACAGCCTGGGGACCA
>CAXTTX010000016.1:16434-26507 GCA_964247045.1 uncultured Verrucomicrobiales bacterium
ACGGGCGCGGATGCCACCTTTATCACGAATTTCCTGCCGCCGCTGGCGACGACGGGCGAGGCCAGCCCGCTGACCGCGACAAGTGCCCGCATCGTTGGCTCCGTGCGCCCGCGGGGAGCAACTGCCGAAGTGTTCTTCGAATATGGCACCAACGGAGTGGATTTCACGAACCGGATCCGCGCCACTCCCGGAACGGTGAACGGGGATCTGGAGATCCCGGTCCGCGTCGATCTAACAAATCTGGAGCCGCGCGTGACCTATCACTACCGGCTCACGGCCGAACGCACGGACAATCCCACCTCCGCGGGTATCGGCGAGGTGAAAACCTTGCAGGCCGACGCGCTTTACGGTCTGGTGCAGAAGTTCTCACGGGAGGTGGAGGCGACCAATCATTCAAGCGTCCTGACGGTGAACTTGGTTCCGGGGGGTATTGGTGGTTGGCGATTCGTCGGTGAGTCAGTATGGCGGGTTTCCGGAGTGCCGGTCGGCGGGCTGACGACGGGGGACCGTTTGATCGAATACCTTGCTGAACCTGGCTACATCCAGCCGCCGCGCGAGCAGGTTGGTATCGTCACGGGCGAGGAACCGATGGTGCTTGAACGTTCATACTACCAAACGCCAGAGGCGGGCAGCGCCGCGCTGAGGGTGATACTCGGACCCGATGGCATCTCCGCGGTATCCGTCCCGCTGGCGAGCCGTGCCCAGTGGCGTTTGAAAGGTGAGACCGTATGGCGTGACTCGAGCACCGAAGTCACGGGGCTCCCCCCAGGAAATTACCTCGTCGAATGCAAGGCCATTCCCGGACGGAACACTCCTCCCGGGGCGAGCACGGAGTTGGACAACGGCCAGTCAAAGACCGTGACGGTAACCTATCCTCCCGCCAACGCGCCGATCTTGAATCCGCCGGTGGTGATTCCGTTCTCGACCTCTTCCGGCAGCCGCAGCTTCCCCTATGCTTACGTCGGCCAGTTCCGCACGGATGCAGGTTCACAGAGCGGGTTCGTGGTGAAGCCCCGCGTCGTGGCAACTACCAGCCTCGCGATTTTCAACGATAGCACGCTGACGAGAAACACCGGCATGCAATGGCTGCTCCAGCGGGACAGCGGCACTTATGAGCCGAATCCGCAGGTGCCACGCGGCACCTATGTCTTCACCGGGTACGAGGCCCAGCGTACCTCCGAAGGAACGCCGGGCGCCTTGTCGATGACATCGCAAGATCTCAACGTGGCCGCGCTCTATTTCGCGGATGACGCGGGCCGCGGCGGTTTCAGCGGTTATCTGGCCAGTGATAAGCAGGTGAATGAATTCCTCCAATCGTCCGTGTCTAAAACGATGGTCGGTTATCCGGTGAATGGGGTGTCGGAGGCTTTCCATGGAAGAATGCACGCCACGCCCCTGTCAGCAGCCTCGTTTGCCTGGGAACTCGGGCGCATTTACACCAGTGGTGCCATCCGCGGGCTCGGTGGGATGGAAGGAGGGCCGGTCTGCGTGCAGTTCCAACAGGGAGCCTATTTCCCCGCGGGGATTTATCTGGGGGGGACCACCAGGAGTATTGTGCGGGCCATTGATGGCGACGTGGTTGATATGTTCAACCGTGCGGAAATCAGCGCGAACGGCGGAGACAACAACACGGGCGGCGGAATCACGCATTCCAGCTTCACCGCCATCGCTGCGACGACAGCGGCGGCCCTCAAGGTGACGATCCAACCGGCGGCGGCGCGCGACGCGGGGGCCGGATGGAGGCTTCATCCTGAAAGTTCCTATCGCCTCAGCGGTGCGCAGAAAACGGGTCTCGCCGCCGGCAAATACACCCTGGAACTCAAGACCGCCAGCGGATTTGAGGCACCTTCTTCGCAGAACGTCACCATGGTCGGCGGACAACTCACGGAAATCACCTTCACTTATGAAGAGGCGAATATCGCGCCGACCGTGAAGAACGTTGCGAACATCAGCATCGATCAGGGCGCATCGTCCGGGGGGCTGGCCGTGACCCTCTTTGACGCGGATGATGCGGAGAATTCCCTGGTTCTGACCGCGACATCGTCAAATACGGTGCTGATTCCGAATGCGGGTATCGTTCTTGGCGGCACCGGGGCAAACAGGACCGTCACCATCTCTCCCGCGACAAGCCAAACTGGCAGCGCGATCATTTCGCTCAAGGTCAGCGACGGCAAACTCACCGACACGGAAACGTTCACCGTTACCGTCAATCCGGTGAATGATCCTCCCACGATAACCAGCGTTGCAAACCAGGGCATCCCCGCGAACACTTCCACGGCAACGCTTCCTATTGCCGTGGGTGATAGCCAAACGCCGGTGGCTTCTCTCACGCTCACGGGAGCCTCTTCCAATACCTCGCTGGTTCCGGATGCCAACATCGTCTTCGGTGGCAGCGGTGTGAGTCGCACCGTCACCGTCACTCCGCTCGCCGGTCAGCTTGGAGATTCCACCATCACCCTGACGGTGGGCGATGGGACTTTGACCGCGATTCGGACATTCATCCTAACGGTCACCGGCAGTCCGGTTGAATCCTGGCGCTTCGCGAATTTCGGCACTGCCAACAATGCCGGAAATGCCGGGGATGGAGCAGACCCCGATGGCGACGGTCAAGCCAACCGTGCTGAATATGCCGCCGGAACGAATCCGAACTTGGGAAGCGATGTGTTCAGGATTTCCTCGGCCACTCGGGTGGGTACGGTGTTTTCGACGGTGATACCCGGGAGGGCGGGGCGGACATATCTCCTGCAACGGCGGGCTGACCTGGAGGAAGGGGGGTGGGACACGGTTGCCAGCACGGGTCTTTCGGTGGCGGACGGGTTCGTTGCTCTGGTAGACTCCAATGCCTTCTCTAGCCTCGGATTCTATCGAGTGGTGATCGAGCTAACATCGCCATGACCGCAACCCGTTCACAATCCCGCAATTTTTGCCAGAGTCGTTCGTATCGGGTATGCGAGCTGCTGATCCGGCGCGACCCGTTTCATGAAATCGCCTGTCTCCCAAATCCTCAAAACCCTGCATGAACGCTACGCATCCCTCAATGAAGGCGCCGTCGCGGATTATATTCCGGAACTGGCCAAGGCTGATCCAAAGTTGTTCGGCATCTGCATCGCGACACGTGACGGTCATCTCTACGAGGTAGGGGATACGCGCCACAAGTTCACCATCCAGTCGATTTCAAAGGCACTTTCCTACGGTCTTGCGCTGGAAGATCGCGGCGAAGAGCACATATTATCAAGGATCGGCGTGGAGCCGTCCGGAGACGCGTTCAACGCGATCAGTCTGAAGGCGGGCACTGGAGTGCCTTTCAACCCGATGATCAACGCGGGAGCGATTGCCACCTGCGGACAGATCTTGAACTTGGGAGGTGAGTCGCGGATCCAGCGCATCGTGAACTACCTTTCGAAATGCGCGGGTGAACAGCTGGATATTGACGAGGAGGTTTACAACTCGGAAAGTGCGAGCGGGCACCGCAACCGTGCCATCGGGTGGATGTTGAGGAATTTCGGCATCATCGACGAGGACCCGCGGGACATCGTGGAAACCTATTTCCTGCAATGTTCCCTCAAGGTTACCTGTGCCGATCTTGCCGTGATGGGTGCCACCCTCGCCAACCGCGGGGTGAATCCGATCACTGGCGAACGTGCGATCGCGCACGAATACGTGGACAATGTCCTGGGTGTGATGGCGAGCTGCGGGATGTACGACTGGTCCGGTGAATGGATCTACCGGGTAGGGTTGCCGGCCAAGAGCGGCGTGGGTGGCGGAATCCTCGCGGTTCTGCCGGGACAACTCGGCATTGCCGTTTTCTCTCCACCGCTCGACGAGCAGGGCAACAGCGTCCGGGCCATCCGGGTGTGCATGGACCTGGCGCGCGATCTGGCGTTGCACTTGTTCAACCCCAGCGCTGTTCCGCCGCCGGCGCTGCGCCGCAGCTATAGCGCCTCGCAGGTAAATTCGCGACGGAGGCTGCCGGTGCGGGCCCTGCACACGCTGAGGCACTACGGTGATCGCATCCGGGTGCTGGAACTGCAGGGACCACTGCTTTTTTCGACCTTTGAGCCTGTCATCCGGGAATTGATCAAACGGGCGCCCTATTGCCAGCATGTCATCCTCAATTTCAGCTACGTATTTTCCATCGACGACGCGTGTCTCAGGATGTTGCTGGACGTGAAACGACAGCTCGCCGCGAGCGGAGTCAAGGTAGTGTGTTGCCAGGCGGGGAGGGTTGCCAAGTCGCTGACGGAGGCCGGCCTCGACGAGGACGCGTTGTTCCCAAACGAGGACGCGGCGCTGGAGTCCTGCGAAAATGACGTGCTGGCCAAGGTGATGCCGGACCATCCGATGGATGCTCCGCCTGTGGCGCTCGCTGGCTGCGTCCTTTTCGTCAAATGTGACGGGGCCGAACTGGAACTGCTCGAGCAGTACTTGGAGCACCAGACTTTTGCGGCGGGTGAAACGATCATTCAGACCGGAACCTGTGCAGATGAACTTTTCATTCTGACCTCTGGAAGCGTTGAAGTCCGCCTGCGGCTTGACGGCAAGCGGCTCCAACGCCTGGATGTCTTTTCTGCCGGGATGAGCTTTGGCGAATTGGCCTTCCTCGATGGTTCCCCGCGCTCGGCAGACATCGTGGCGATGACTCCCGTTGAATGCCGGGTGATCCAACGACCTTTTTTTGAAACCCTGGATGTCCGGTCCCCACGCTTGAAGGCGAAGATTCTCAACGAGATCGCCCTCCAGCTATGCGATCGATTACGCCAGGCAAACATTGAAATTTCAGCACTGCGGAGTTGAACTTTCGAAGCTGATTCACTTTGAAGGATTTGTAAGTAACGTAGAAATAGGTAGTTGTATGGCGTTTTGGGCCTGACGGCAAGAATTTGAAAAGAATACTGTTGCGTATACTACTCAACTTAGTATGAATTGGCCGCGCGCAGAAGGGCAGGGCCAACAGCCAGCGGTTTTTGCAGCAAATGCAACAAGCTCCGGATGAGCGAGGCCGGCCCACGGGGGCAGCTTTCGATCCGGAGAATAGAGTCAGGCGACCCGAACACAGGGAGCCTACACGAGAGCCTTGGCCCTAACCCCGGGAAGGGGATGGTCGGGCCCTGCTTTGATCGCGAGAGGCCACTCCAAAGGAGAGCCGTCTCGAGGCGAGACCACGGTAACGCTTCCTGGCGAACGTGCCTTTGCGTCCTTTCGATTCGAAACACCAATCCATTTCCAAACATCTCATGACTTCATTCTTCAACTCATCCCGCGGGGCGCTGATCGTGCTGGCGGCCTTGTCATTGCCGATTTCGTCCGTTTCCGCGGCTCCGGTTCCAGATCCCGTGGCCGGTGATTTGTTCCTTGGTTTTCGCGCGGGAAGCGAAGGCGAGGGTGGAGGGACCTCTTACATCGTCAAGCTGGGACCATCGGCGACTTTCCGTAACGCCGCCGCCGGCAGTTCCTTCGTGGTGAGCGGACTCGGTAATATCGTCACCGACTTGGAACTTACCTATGGCACGACGTGGAAAACCCGCGGGGACGTCACCTGGGGCATCTTCGGCGTGGTCAACAGCGTGAGTTCAACCGTCTACGGTTCCCGCGAACGCAGCCCCGTCAACACGGACACCGTGCCATGGGCCGCGCTTGATGCGGATGGACGGAACACCACCGCCAGCGCGATCGTCAGTGTTCTCGAGGGAACGGGCGGTTACAAGGGTCGACAGGCGACCGCGAACAGCGCGGTCGGCACTACCCAGCCCAATACCACCGAGGCATCCAGCTATGCGAAGCAAGTTGGTACCAACGGTACGAACGATTTCGGATCCTTCAGCGAGTGGTCGTCCATCGAGGGCGACTTTGGCGGCGGCACCGCGGGCACGGCCCTCGATGTTTACCGGATCGCCACGGCAGGTGTCACCCGCATTGGCAAGTTCACCATCAGCGATGCCGGCGTGGTCACCTTCACCGACGCCTCCGCCCCTCCTTCCAATGTTGATACAGACGGCGACGGTCAACTCGACTCGCAGGAAGCCGTGGCAGGAACGAGTCCGACCAATCCCTCCGACTTCTTCCGCGTCCAGCCACCCGTCAAGTCCGCGGGTTCGGTGGCTGTAACCTTCAACACGGTTGCAGGAAGGTCTTACCAAGTCCTCTACTCGGAGGATCTCTCTGGGGTGTGGACCGAAATCAATGTCACGCCCGGTGGGGTATCTCCCTACACCTTTACGGACAACGATGCGGTGCGCGCGGCCCGCGCCAAGGGCTTCTATAAGGTCATCGCCACCCAGCCGTAAAGCGACCGCCCGGTCCGATAGAACCTCTTCTCCCCGACCGCTTCCAACGGAGGTTTAACACACACAACCGTCGGGACTGACACTCTCCAAACTGAAGTTCCTCAAGTCAGATTCAACGATGACCGCCCGCTTCATTCCGAAGCCAGGTGCCATCGACAAATCCAAAAATCAAAAGACAAGATGAAATTCAGAAACACGATCCAACTCTTCGGAATCATCGCCGGCCTGGTGCTGGCCGCCACGCCGCTCCATGCGGCCGTGGTCGCCGACCCGGCCCCCAATGACATCTTTCTCGCTTTCAGGGCGAGCGGGGGAACCGGTGCCGCCACATCTTACATCATCAATCTGGGACAATATTCCCAATTCCGCAACCAGGAGGCCGGCACCACGGTTTCCTTGGGCAGCATTGGTAATGTTGGGCTGGACCTTGTTGCCACTTTCGGCAGCAATTGGAACACCCGCGGCGACGTATCCTGGGGCGTCTTCGGCGTCTTCAACAGCGTGAATTCCTCGGTATTCGCTTCCCGGGAACAATCTACCCCGGGATTGAGTTCGGTGCCTTGGACCGCGCTGGATGCGGATGGGCGAAATACCACGGCCAGCGCGATCACCAGCGTTCTTGAAGGGACCAACGGCTTCAAGGGCCGGCAGTCCACCTTGAATAGCACGGTGGCCGTGATCCAGCCGAACACCGGAGAGGCCTCCAGCTACAACAAGCAGGTTGCCACGGGTGGAACCAACGACTTCGGATCCTTTAGTGAATGGTCGTCCATCGAGGGAGATTTCGGCGGTGGTGCCGCCGGCACCGCGCTGGACCTCTATCGAATCGCCGCCACGGGGGTGACCAATCCGGGGTTCTTCACGATCGACAATTCGGGTCTGGTGAGCTTCACCGCGATCCCGGAGCCGTCCGCCGCCTTGATTGGGGCTGCCGGCCTGACCCTGCTGATCACCAATCGCCGTCGCCAAACCATTGGTTAGTCTTCATAAAATCCATCAACAAAATCTCAACTCCATAAACATTCCATGAAACTGAAAACATTGTTCGCAGCCGCAGCGCTCGTTGCTTCCACGCAGGGGGCATTCAGCCAAACCACCATCCGCATCGTCGCTTCCAACGGGGACCGCACGGCCACCCAAACGGCGATTTCCCACCTTCTCTCACTCAACGGGAACACCTGGACCTTCAGCGGGATCAACGGCCACACTTCCTCCTCGGGTGCGCTAAACACCGCGACCGGTGCGAACTATGGTGCCTGGAACGGAACTTACGGGGGCAGCAACGTTATCATCAAGGTGTCCTACTCCGGTGCCCTCGCTGGCATCGCGGCGGTTGCGGGCAACACGGACCAACGCTTTGTTTTCAGCAGTGGGAACGGTTCCGGAGCGAATTTGAAGAACCCGACGGCCGGTGACGCCGTTCTTGGCACCGACTATGAGATCGCGAAGGCGGACTTCGGCTTCTCGACCAACTTCCAGACGACCTCGCCGTTCCTGGGAGTCTATAATGGCGTCCCCTACAGTCCGCTCGTTGAAGAAACCGTGGGTATTTCCCCGCTCGGTTTCTATGCCAGCCCGGGCTTCCCATCTGGACTGAACATCACCACCCAGCTTGCCCAATACCTCTACACCAACGGTTCGGTCTCCCTGGCGCTGTTCACCGGTGACTTCACCAACGATGCCAACAAGATCGTCTATGCCATCGGCCGTAACACGGATGCCGGCCAGCGCTTTGGTGCTTACACGGAAATCGGCCTTGGCACGTCCACGGCGGTCCGCGTGTGGCAACCTTCGGTCACCGGCACGGCTTCGGTGACCACGAGCGCCGGCGCGACCACCTACGGTGGCACGGCCAATACCCACGCGCTTTGGCCCGCTGAAACATTCAATGGTATTTCCAGTCCGCTGGGAAGCGGTGGCTACCCCACCGGTGCCACCCTGGCCTCGACGCTGACCACGGTCTTGGGAACGAATGCGATTAAAGGCCGCTACACTGATGAAGAGGGCGACTTCCAATTCCTCTACCCCAATGCGACGGCAGCCTACTATATCGGCTATCTGACTCCTGGTGACGCGGTTCCGCGGGTGATTTCGGAGATCCCCGCCATTAACCGCGGTGTGCCCCTCAGCTACAATGGTGTGGCCCTGCATAACCCCGATGGCACGGTCAACGAAGCCAACGTCAAGGGGGGCAAGTATACGGCGTGGCTCTATAATCGCATCCTGAAGACCAACAGCTTCAACACGACGCCAAGTCCCAAGTTGACATTCGCCAACGCCCTGCGCAATCAGATCAGGGACATCGACGCGCCCTCCGGCGGCGGTCTGATCGACGATGCCACCGTGAAGGTCAAGCGCCTCACGGACGGTGGTCTGGTCAGGCCGAAGTAAGGTTTGTCTATCCCTTGATTTGACGGCCCGCGTGGATGGTCTCATCCACGCGGGCCACTCCACCTCTTCGTTTTCTTCGCCAAGTCGCATGAATCATTCCCGCCAACTCCTTCTTGTATTGGGAATCGGAGTGCTTTCGCTGAGTGCTGGTGTTTCATGGAAGATCTCCATCGAACGGCCAGCGGCAGCCCGCGTGGCGCCCATGCGGCAAAAAATTGAATCCACGGGGAACGCCGTGCGGCGCGTGGACAGGATGCTTGGTTCGGGGCTCGGTTCGGGATCTCCGTCCTCGTGGCAGGAAAAGGATGTGGCGCCCGGACAGTCGGCAGGGATTTCGGATCGCCCGGCACTGGCGATGACCCCTGGCCTCAATGCGGGTGTTGTGAGGGGCATGCCATTGGCTTCAGAGGTTTCCTTTTTTGACGATGGGAATATTTCCCCGCAGGAGCCGGAAGAGGCTGTTTCCCGGCAAAAGGCAAGTCCGGCTCTGGCGGAACAGCGGCAGTGGATCGCGGTAGGTTCCGGTTCCCCAGGACATTCCATGGTTTTGAATGGCCAGCGTGCCTCGGTTGAAAAGTATCAACAGGCCCCGGGTTCCTTGGGAACCGGCCTCGCCTTGTCGATCACGGACGAGTTTACGGCGCTTCCTCAAACGGATGCGGCGGATCATTTGCCAGCCCCGATCACGACTGTAGGGATTGACCTGCCCATGGATCATTTGGGCAGTCCAACAACAGTTTCGGACGTGGCCCATGACGAGGCCGGCCAGGCTGTCGTTGATGGCACGGTGACGGAACCTGCGCCTATGGTCGATCAATCATTTTCCAGTTCTCATATCGCGGCAACGGACGGATTGAGCTACGAGCAAGAGCTTTTTCGTACCAAGTGGGGGTGGGCTGCCTTCGATCAGGTCCAAAGGGTCCTGATCGAAGAGCATAGCGAGTAAACCCGAAACGCGGATCACGGGATACCTAACAAAAGATTCTCCATTGAAAAAGCATTTCTCAGATTCAAAAGGACTGGCGATGATCCATCGCGCGGTTCTTTTCCTGGTAGTCATACTTCCTGCATTGCACGCGCAAGAGGCGGGGGCCTTGTATGTGCGGGAATATCGTGTCACGGGCGCGGAGCGGCTGCCGAAACTGGAGGTGGAGGAGGCGGTGTATCCGTTCCTCGGTCCGGGGCGGACCCCGGCGGACGTGGAGGCGGCGCGGGCCGCCCTCGAAAAAGCCTATCATGACAAGGGCCTGCAAACCGTGTCGGTGATCGTGCCGGAGCAGGATCCGCGGCGCGGGGTGATCCGGCTGGAGGTGGTGGAGGGCAAGGTCGGCCGCCTGCGGGTGACCGGCTCGAGGTATTTCCTGCCGAGCCGGATCCGGCGCGAGGCACCGTCGATGG
>CAXTTX010000017.1:0-25926 GCA_964247045.1 uncultured Verrucomicrobiales bacterium
GGCGCACCTCGCTGCGCAGGACGTACCCGGTCTCGGCGGCAACCCGCTCGCGCAGGATGCTTCCACCCGCATCGCCACCTCGCGCAGTGCGGGCGGCCTCCAGCTCGCCTTCACCCGCGAGGAGGCGTCCATCGGCAATGCAACGCTCATCGTCGAGTGGAGCAACAGCCTCAATGGCACCTGGACACCTGTCACGATCACCCAGGCCGGCGGACCGGCGGCCAATGGAGTCACCGTCACCGTGAACGAGGCCGCCACTCCGGACACCGTCATCGTTGAAATCCCATCCGCGAATTCCCTGAATGGGAAACTCTTCGCACGCGCCAGGGCCGTCGCGCCCTGATTGTTGAATCATTGAAAACCACTCGTTTCCTCTCCCGGTGTCAGGCCGGGAGAGGAAACGCATTTCAGGGGGTATCATCTCCCGCCCCTTCTCCCATTTTTTCTCCCGAATGAAACTCGCCGCGAAAACCGTCCTCCTCTCCGCCACGCTCGCCTGCCAGGCCGTGGCCGCCGTCGTGCCCTTGTTCCCGAACTCGGATTTCGAGGCGGGAACTCTAACAAACTGGACCGCCTCCGGCACCGCCTTCACCACGCGCCAGCCCACCCGCGGGGACAATTCCGCCGCCCGTGGCCGCGAGTCCGCCCTCATGCAGGGCAACTATTGGATCGGCACCTTTGAAAACTACGACGGCATCTCGGGCAGCCCGGGTGACGCCCGCGGGGATGGCCCCGTCGGCACCCTGACCTCCGCCGGGTTCACGATCTCCAAACGCTACATCACCTTCCGCGCCGGCGGTGGCAATCTCCCCGGCCAGACCGGCGTGAAGCTGCTCTGCGAGGGCGTGGAATACCCCATGTCCACCGGCATCAACAGCGAGTCGATGCTGCCCACGACCTACGACGCCCTCGCCTTCGCCGGCAAGCTCGCCCGCGTCATCATCTTCGACAATGCCACCGGCGGCTGGGGCCACATCAATGTGGATGAATTCGCCGCCAGCGATGATCCCGCCGATCCCGGCGATGGCGGCTTCCATCTGACACCCGGCTTCTCCCGGGCGGATGCACCCGGCGTCGGCTATGACCAGCCGCAACGCCCGCAGTTCCATTTCACCTCCCGCCGGAATTGGCTCAATGACCCGAACGGCATGGTCTTCGATGGCGAGTGGTATCACCTCTTCTTCCAGCACAATCCGCTCGGCACCGGCCATGGCAATATGACCTGGGGCCATGCCATCAGCACGGACATGATCCACTGGACCCAGCTCGACCACGCGCTCATGCCCTATCAGGTGGACGGCCGGAATGGCACGATCTACTCCGGCACCGTCGTGGTGGACCATAACAACAGTCTCGGCGTCCAGAAGAGCTCGCGCAAGACGCTCGTCGCTTTCTTCACCTACGCCGCGGAGCCTTTCTATCAGGCCGTGGCGTATAGCACGGATGGCGGCGTCACCTGGCAGTATCACAACTACGGCCGCGCCGTCGTCCCGAACCAGGGCTTCGACAACGGCGAACGCGATCCCAAGGTCTTCTGGCACGAGGCCTCCCAGCGCTGGGTCATGGCCCTCTGGGTCTCCGTGAGTCCCGGTCGCGTCCGCTTCTTCACCTCCACCAATCTCAAGGACTGGACCTTCGCCTCGGACCTCATGCGCGACTGGGCCTTCGAGTGCATGGACCTCTTCGAGGTGCCTGTCGATGGCAACCCCGCGAATTCCAAATGGGTCATCTATGACGCCAGTTACGACTACGAGATCGGCACCTTCGATGGCACCACCTTCCACACCGAGCTGGGTCCATTCCACGCCAGCCGTGGCAGTTTTTACGCCGCGCAAACCTTCAACCAGGCTCCCGGTGGCCGCGCGGTCCAGATCGGCTGGATGAATGGCGGGCCGAATTCCGCCTCCGCGTACGGCGTGCCCTTCAATCAACAGATGGGCTTCCCTTGCGATCTCACCTTGCGCACCACACCCGCCGGTGTGCGCCTCTGCGTGCTGCCCGTGCCGGAAATCAACTCCCTCGTCACCGCCACCCACCAGGCCACCAACCAGCCCATTACCACCGGCGGAAATCTGCTGGCTGCCGCGGGCACGCTCGACCTGGTCGACCTAACACTGGATTTCAATCCCGGCACCGCCACCCAGGTCATCATCGACCTGCCGCGCACCTCCGTCCGCTACGACGTCGCCACCGCCACCCTCACCCATACCGGCACCGGTGGCAGCCAGGACGTCTCGGTGGATGGCCCGCTCACGCCGCGCTCCGGCCATGTGAAGATCCGCCTCCTTCTGGATCGCCTCAGTGTGGAAGCCTATGCCTTCGACGGGGAAGCCTTCGGTGCGCACTATGTTTCGCCTGACAACGGTGTTCAAACTCCCGTTTTGCGCTCCGTCGGTGGCGAGGCATTTGCCTATTTGCTCGTCGTGAAAAAACTCGGCTCCTCGTGGACGCCCGAGACACCGCTTTCCACCACCTTGGCAAATCCCGGCTTCGAGGCGGGCATTCCTTCCGGCACACCTTTCCGCACCACCGTCCCGGGATGGACCACCTTCGGCGATTGGACGGAGGCCGCGGGCACCTTGGACGATACCGGTGATGCGTTTCCCCAATCACAGGGCTATCCGGATTTCACCGGCCTCGGAGCGGCCTCGCTCAAGGCCCGCAATGGCACCACCGAAAACCGGGGCGGCCTCTATCAGTCCCTCGGCCGCATCGCTCTGGCGGATGTCGGCAAAACCTTCACCCTCGGCGCGGATCTCGGCGCACGGATCACCGACGGCCCTGGCAACTATTCCCACACCGGCGATCTAACGGTCTCCTTCCGCAAGGGCCTCACCAGCGGCATGCCGGGAGACAAGGGCACGCTCATCGGCACCCCGGGCATCCGCACCCTCACGGCGGACGATACCCAGCTTCCCTCGCTTGCAAGTGTCGCCCTCTCGCGCCGCACCGCCACCTTCACCGCCACTCTCGAGGAGGTCGGAACCGAGGTCTTCGCCGTCATCGATCTGCAAAACACCGCCGCCAGCCCCTCCGCCACGGATGGCGGGAAACAATACCTCGCGGACAACCTCACCCTGGAGGTGGCTGTCCCCGCGCTGCCAACCGGCCCGCTCGCCTACGAAGGCTTCGATTATCCCGTCGCAAATGGATCACTCTCCGGTCAGAACGGTGGCTCCGGTTGGGCCGCGCCTTGGCAAACCGTGGACAACGGCACCGCCGACATCCTCGCCGCCAGCCTCGTGGCTCCTGCCTCATCCCCGCCCGACTACAACCTCCGCTCCACCGGCCGCAGCGCCCGTCTCCCCAATGGCCGCCGCATTGGCCGCTCCTTCGATACCTCCCTCACCGGCTCCTTCGGCGCGCGCGGCTATATCGATGGCAATGGCCGCATCGGCAAGGATGGCACCACGCTCTATCTCAGCTTCCTCCAGCAGGCGGACGGCACCAGCCTCTTCTATGAGTTCGAGTTCCACCGCGACAACCTCGGCGATCCCGGCCGCATCGCCGGCATCGGCAATGACCAGGGCGGCAACAACGTCAACCTGCGCGCCCCCGGCGGCACCCACACCCTCATCGGCACCGGCAACACCGGCGTGAACCTCTACGTCGTCCGCATCGACTTCAAGGCCGGCAATGACGACATCCGCGTCTATCGGAACCCCGCCTCCGCCACCGAGCCCGGCGTCCCCACTCTCACCAAGCTGGCTGTCACCGACATGTCCTTCACCGGTGTTTCCTTCGGCGCTTTCGTGAACAACCGTATCGTCACGCACGATGAAATCCGCGTTGGCCGCTCCTGGGCCGAGGTGATCGGCCTCGGTGCCTTCGCCTCATGGTCCGCCGCCCAAGGCCTCGACGGCACCCCCGGCAAGGAAAACGGCTTCTCCGCCGACCCGGATGGCGATGCCATTGCCAACGGCCTCGAGTGGATCCTTTCCGGAAATCCCCTCGCCAACGACCTGCCTTCCCTCATCACCACCTCTAACAACGGAACCGGCCTCACCCTCACCTTCAAGCGCGACGAGACATCCCTCAACAACTCCAACCTCCACGTCCAATGGTCCACGGCCCTCGACGGCACCTGGACCGACGTCCCCGTCACCCAGACCGGCGGCTCCTATCCCGGCGGTGTCGTCGTCACCGCCAACGAGGCCACCACCCCCGACACCATCACCGTCCAGATCCCCAATTCCCTCGCCCCCTCCGGCAAAGTCTTCGCCCGCCTCCGCGCCACCCTCCCGTAAGCCTGTCTCGTTGTAGCGGCGGTCTATGACCGCCGGAAGCTGAAAGCCACCTCGCGCTCACGGCACTCTGCTCTGAACCTCACCCCGACAGGGCAGCGGCCCCTCTTCCGGCAGGGACCGCTTTGCCTACGTTCCTCCGGCTAAAATCCTGCGGATTGTTCCGGGCGGCCCGGTTAGGGCGGTCAACCCAATTCCAACAGGCCAAGGTCCGCACCAACTCGTGCCTGCTTCGGAGCGCAGCGACTGGCGGAGCGGGGACATTCCTGTCCCCGTTACCATCTTTACGTCATCCATACTCTCCACGCCATGACGCATCGTTTTCACGGTCCGACACCCACCTGGCCGCTTTGACGGAGCGGAATGGGAGCGTGGCGGACATCGGGCCTGATCGCCTTTTTGTCTGTCCGCGAAGGCCCACACACATTCCCTGTAACACCCCATCCCATCCGTGGTAGCAATCTCCCAGCCCCATGCCCGGAGACTCCCTGCCACCCTTCTTCGCCACCACCCGCTGGACACTCGTCCGCGATGCTGCCCGCGGTGGCGACCCCACCGCCACCTCCGCCCTGGAACACCTCTTCGGCATCTACTGGCAGCCGCTGTACCGCTACGCCCGCCGCTGTGGCAAAACCCGCGAGGACGCCGAAGACCTCGTCCAGGGCTTCCTCGCCCATCTCCTCCACACCGGCGGCCTCGCCAAAACCGATCCCGCCAGAGGCCGCTTCCGTTCCTTCCTCCTCTCATCCTTTACCCACTGGATGATCAACGGCTGGAAACACGGCCTCCGTCAGAAACGCGGGGGCGGTGCCATCCACCTTTCCTTCGATTGGCAAAACGCCGAGACCGGCTTGAAACTCGACGTCCCCGATGAACGCCCTCCCGACCTCCACTACGACCGCGACTGGGCCATCGCCCTCCTCGACAAGGTCCTCGCCGACCTCGAGTCCCACCACCAGGCAGAAGGCACCGCCGCCCAGTTCACCGTCCTGAAATCCTGCCTCACCACCGATTCCGCATCCATCGCCTATCAGGATCTCGCCACCACGCTCGATATCACTCCCGGCGCCGCCCGCGTCGCCGTCCACCGCCTGCGCAAGCACTACCGCCAACTCATCCAGCAGGAGATCGCCCGCACCCTCGCCTCCCCGGAGGCCGTCGAGGACGAGATGAACTCCCTCTTCGCCGCCCTCGTCGGCTGATACGCGGCCCGAAAAAGGCAGGGATCGTTATCCCTAACGGTCCGGTTGGGGCAGCTCCCACCACCTGAAACCGGACAAGGTCCCGAAACGGCCACCTCTTCCCCGAGGAGGGGCGATTTCCGATCGCCCATAACGCCGCCACCCCATTCGACTTTTCTCTTCCCAACGGAGGGTCGAATTGCCCCCGGCTAAAATCCTGCGGATTGTTCCGGTCGACCCTAACGCCATCCCTCCATCCGACTTCCCCAAGAGCCTCGCATCAACCAATACCCCACACCCCTCCGAAAAACAAAAATATCCTGTAACATCCCACCCCCCGCGCTTTTCTAGGGAAGAGAATGCAACCAAACGTCCCCGATGCCGCCACCTGCCCGGACTGTGGCACCCCCTTGCCCGCGGACTCTCCCCGTTCCCTCTGCCCCGCCTGCCTCATGCGCCAAGCCATGGCGTCCAACCCGCCCACGCAAACCCTCGACACCGCAGGCAATCCTCCAAATTCCCTCGACCCCATCCCCGACCCCGCCCACCTCGCCGAAAAATTCCCGCAGTTCGAGATTCTCGGCTGCCTCGGCCGCGGCGGCATGGGCGTCGTCTACAAGGCCCGCCAGAAATCCCTCAACCGCCTCGTCGCGATCAAGATCCTCCCTCCCGGCCACGAGCGCGATGCCCGGTTCGCCACCCGCTTCGCCCGCGAGGCGGAGATGCTTGCGCAACTCAGCCACCCCCACATCGTCACCATCCATGACTTCGGCGAAACCGGCGGCCTCTTCTATCTCGTCATGGAATTCATCGATGGCCCCAACCTCCGCGATCTCCTCCGCCAGGGCCGCATGGACAACACCCGCGCCCTCGCCATCATTCCTCCCGTTTGCGATGCCCTCCAATACGCGCATGAAAAAGGCATCGTCCATCGCGACATCAAGCCCGAGAACCTCCTCCTTGACCGTGATGGCCGCATCAAGATCGCCGACTTCGGCATCGCCTCCCTTGCCGGTGCCGAAGGCGAGCGCTGCGGCACCCCGCCCTACATGGCACCGGAGCAAGACCAGCCCGCCGGCGGTCCCGTCGATCAACGCGCCGACATCCACGCCCTCGGTGCCGTCCTCTACGAGATGCTCACCGGCGAACGCCCTGCACCCGGCGCCCTCATCGCCCCTTCGCGCAAAGCCCCCATGGACTCCCGGCTCGATGGCATCATCCTCCGTGCCCTCGAGCCCGACCCCGCGCTCCGCTATCACACCGCCGCCGAGTTCCGCACCGCCGTCGAAACCCTGCAAACCTCTTTCCTGCCCCCCGTTAGAAAACGCCGTACCACGCCTCCGCCCTTGCCCGGCGCATCTCCAAAACACCGGGGTTTTTCCCCCGCTCCGGCCGGCGCTTCGCCAAACCCGCGTGCATTTTCCCCAAACCCGTCTGGATTTTCACCTAACCCACCCGGCCCTTGGCGGCGCTGGTGGCCCTTCCTCATCATGATTCCCCTTGGTATCCTGTTGGGAATCGCCGGTGGCTTCCTCATCTTCGAAATCCTCCCGCACAAGTACGAGGCGGAGGCCATCATTGAAGTGAAGTCCGGGGATCCACTCACTGGGGTTACCAATAATTTCTTCGGCACCGAGTTCGAGCGCATCAAGTCCAAGGCCGCCGTCGCGGAAGTCTCCCGCCGCCTCGAGCTCTCCCGCCGGTGGAACGTCGACGAGCCCACCATCTCGGTAATTCTCAAGGGCATCGTGACAACCCAAAATATCCGCGGCACCGACCTCATCGCCCTCAAGGTTCGCCACACCGATGCCGAACTCACAGCCGCCATCGCGGAAACCTTCGCGGACGTTTACGCATCCACCTCACCGGGCAAGATCATCATCCATGAGCGGCCCGAGGTTCCTCTCCTCGCCGTTTCGCCAAATCGTCCTCTTCTCGGCCTCATCGGCTCCGCCCTCGGCTTTTTCCTCTCCCTCGCCGCCACCCCCTTGCTCATCTGGCTCCTCCACCGCCGCGACCTCCCCCGTGCGTAAACCCTCTCCCGTCTCTGATCCCGAAGGGATCACAGCAGGTAGCCCCGGCGTCGAGGCGCAGGCCGACGACCCGGGGTAACTGCATCCAACATATCGCACCCCGGAGCGGGTGCCAGCAGCCGGTTCAAACCTTCACGCTCTCCGACGTCGAGCGCGGCTTTACCATCTAACTCGCTTCTGACAACTCTCCTCATTCCAGTTCCAGCCTCTTCGGAACCCGGCGGAGATTTTCTTCCATGCCTTTCACCGGTAGCCCGAGAGCAACCGCGAACTCCGCCCGCCTCGCTTCGCCGAATTCCACGATCTTGCGATAACGCATTCTGGCGGTCTCCTTGTCGTAGTCCCCCCACTTCTCCGATTTCCCTCCAAACAGCCCTGTCAACAGAAACGAGGTTTCCCCATCGATCGCTTCCGGCTTGTTCCAAGCCAACAGGAACAGCAGGAACTTGATCTTTTCC
Source organism: uncultured Verrucomicrobiales bacterium (assembly GCA_964247045.1). Taxonomy (GTDB): domain Bacteria; phylum Verrucomicrobiota; class Verrucomicrobiia; order Verrucomicrobiales; family Akkermansiaceae; genus Luteolibacter. Next base: position 7,917 of record CAXTTX010000017.1, read on the forward strand.
GGTTCTTCCAACTGGAAGTAATCCTTGCGGATGTCCGGCTTCAGCCAGTCCCCGGACTTTTCGTTTTCCTCCAAACTCCCCCCGGCAACCTTGACACGATAAGAGTACATCTTGCCCGCCGGTTTTGAAAAATCGCTTTCTTGGACGGAACACCCGGTCAACCCGGCCACGAGCGTTGCAATGATAAAGCCCGGGTTCTTCATGGGCATAAGGTTGCGGTTCTCAATCCAGGCGAAGTCCACACTTCCCGATCTTTAAAACATGCCTCCCAAACCCGCAAGGCCGGTCTCCCAAACTATTTTCTCACACCCCGCATTTTTCTGCCCTGCCGGTACTGAGAGACACGCTCCCGTCTGATAGCATCGCCGCATGCAAGCCCATCTCCCCCACGACCATACCAACATCCCGCCCACCCATCACCCGAAACAAAATCCAAAAACCCTGGCATTTGTTGTCATTTGCCAAATCCGCAACCGCGCCCCGCGCACGGATATCTAACCAACATATTGAGTACGAGCCTCTTGCGCGCATCCCCGCTTTTCCCAACCAGAACCCGTCTTCTGGCCCCTCCGGTCCAAAACGACAAAAACACTGCTGGAGAATGCTGCAAATGACAAAAAACGACAAATTTCCCCCTCTTTCACACGCCAAAATGACGCCGCCGCCCCTCCCGGAACGGCGGCTCCAATCCTCTTCCTCTCTCCCTCTTGTGTCTTACGTCTTCAAGTCTTGCGTCTTATTTCCACACCGACTTCAACGCATGCACCTTCAGCGATTCAAACCGCACCGGTCCATCCGTCGCCACGATCCGCGCCGGCTTGCTGCCCGGCGTCTGCCTGAGATAGCGGCTCGTGTAAGTCCCGTTCACGAAAACCTCCATCGACACCGTATCCACGAACAAATGCACGCGGATCTTCCCATCCACCGGAGCCTGCGCCCCGTCCGCGCCCGTGAACGTCTGCCCATCCTTCTTCCACACCGCTTCCACGTTGTTGAAAACCCGGAACCCCATAACGGACGCTTGCGAACTGGCATCAATCACCGCCTCGATCTCGAACTGCCCGCCGCCCAGGCTCGCCAACGGATCCTCATCGCCTTCCTTGAACGTGAGATCCTTCCACTCCCGGCTGCTTTCCCGCAGCTTCGCCACTTCCTCGCTCGGCTCGGCCCACAGGCGGATGCCATCACCCGTCTTCTTCAGCGAGAAATCCATCGGCAGCGTCATTTGCAAATTGAACGGCGCGCCTTGCAGCCCCGGACCGCCATCCCTCATCCAGCCGATGTGAACCCGCCGTTTTCCGGGCGCGTTGTCATACGTCTGCCCCGCATACGCCGCGCCGAAGTAATGCCGGTGCGGTCCGCTCTCCGCCTTGAACTCCTTGCCGTCGAAACTTCCCAGCATGTAGAACCCGTTCGCTCCCCACACCACCCAGCGCGTGTCCTTCGCATCGCCATTCACCGGCAGTTCGAACATGTCCGGACATTCCCCCTCATAGGGGATCTTGTAGTCGCAGGTCTTGTCCCACTTCACCAGGTCCGGCGAGGTGTAGATCCCGTAGTCGTTGCCATCGTAGTAAAGGTTCATGATCCAGCGCCGCGTCGCCTCGTGCCACTGCACCTTTGGATCCCGGTTCTCCGCCCGCGCGTGGGCCACCACCGGATTCCCTTTGAATTTCAGGAACGTCTTCCCGTTGTCATCGCTGTAGGCGACCGATTGCACGGGCTGCCGTCCCGGGACATAACTGAGGTTCCCGTTCGCCGTGTAGGCCAGCACGATCGCGCTGTCGCCCTTCGCCGGCATGCCGTTCTTCGACTTCGGCGCCACCACCGCCGATCCGGAATACATGTAACCCTCCGCATCCGGGAACAGCCCCGGCGGACGTTCCGTCCAATGGAAAAGATCCGGGCTCGTCGCATGGCCCCACGTCATATTGTCCCAACCGTGGTTATACGGATTGTGCTGATAGAACAAATGCCAGAGCCCGTCCTTCCACACCAGACCATTCGGATCATTCAGCCACCCGCGGCGGCTCGTGAAGTGGTATTGCGGCCGCAGCGCCTCCTTGTAGGTCTCGGCCTCACCCGGATACGTCGCGCTGATCGCCACCTTCTTCCACGCCGCATCCAGGCTGGCTGGCAGCTTCCCGCTCACCGTCACCTTGCGCCCGGCGAAGTTCGCCAAATCCGTGAAGACCCAGAAATCCGGATCATTGCTCAGCGCGATGTCATAATACGCGAACGGTTCCTTCTCTCCCTCCAGAGTAAAAAAGAAACGCTTCTTCTGCTTCGCATCCAGCGTCACCGGCCACACCAGGTAGCGCTGGTTCACGATGAACTGCTGCTCCAGCTTCAATACGGAAGGCGTGTCGCTCTGGACGATCTGGTCCACGTTGATGTGCCCCCACGTGCCCTTCCGCTTGTCCACGATTTCCAAGGTCACCGTTTTTCCCATCAGCTCGGAAACATCCCGGAAATCCCAGTCCAGCCGCTCGCTCCCACCGGGGTTGCGGTTCGTGCCGGTCGCCGACCACACGGTCTTGGCTCCGCTCTTCAGGTTCATGCACGTTTCACCCTCGAAACCACCGCCGCCGATCAGGAAATTCAGATACTTCCGCTCAATCTTGAAAGGGGCCGAAACCAGCGTGCCCTCGGTGTCATCGCTGCCATGGAAGCTGTTCGCGAACCCGCTGCCTTGGAAACCCTCCACCTTCATCTGCCCGCCGATCGCACCCTTTGCAGGCGCGTTTCCAAACGCCTCCCCGCTGGCCTTCCAACTGCCAAAGTCCGGGCCCTCGAAATCCGCCACAACGATGTCCGGAGCGGCCATGGCAAGCGGGGAACCCAGCAGGCAAGCCATCGAAACGGCGGGAATCGAACTGCGAGGGTTAAGGTAATTCAGGGGTTTAGGGAGCATTCCGGTCATACGCGAGGCTCCCAATCACCTTATCAGCCCGCAAATTTTATTGTCATGGCGGCGTATTAACCTGACATTACAAGCCAAACAACTTGTCAGCATGAAGGAAAACAAAAACCCCGATGGTTCCTCCGTCCGCTTTCGCGAAGTTGCCAACCAGCTGAGGGAGGAAGTTCTCTCCGGCATGTACGGTGACGATGGCCGGATGCCCAGCGAGTCCCAACTCGTCAAACGCTTCGGCGTCTCACGCCCCACCGTCGCGAAGGCCCTCTCCGTCCTCGGCGACGAGGGCCTGCTGGAACGGCGCGCCGGCTCCGGCACCTATGCCAAGGCCGGTCGCAATACCGTCGCTTCTCCCAATCTCCTCGCCCTGCTCGTACCCAGCCTCGGCAACACGGAAATTTTCCAGATCATCTGCGGCGAGATCGCCAGCCTCGCCCGTGTCCACAACTACGGCCTCGTCTGGGGAGGCTCGGACATGCCGAAGCTCGATCCGGAAATCAGCCTGCGCCACTCGGAGGAACTCTGCCAGCAGTTCATCAAGCGCCGCGTGTCGGGCGTCTTCTTCGCCCCGCATGAACTGGTGAAGGACAAGGAGAAGTCGAACCGCGACATGGCCGTCATGCTCCGCGAGGCCGGCATCGCCGTCGTCCTGCTCGACCGTGACCTCACCTCCTTCCCCTCGCGCAGCGACTTCGACCTCGTCGGCATCGACAATCTATCAGGCGGCTACCAGTTGGCGGAGCACCTCATCAAGCTGGGTTGTACGAAGATCCATTTCGTCGCCCGCCCCATGTCCGCGCCCACCGTGGAGGCCCGCATCGCCGGCGTCCGCGAGGCCCTCGGCCGCAACCGCCTCGAACCGGACCGCAACTGGCTCCGCATCGGCGATCTGGATGACAAGAAATTCATCCGCAGCCTCACCGGCCCCGTCCGCCCGGACGCCTACATCTGCGCGAACGATCACACGGCCGCCCTGCTCCTGCGCGAACTCCAGAAAGCCAACGTCCGCGTTCCCCAGGACGTCCGCGTCGTCGGATTCGACGATGTCAAATACGCGACCCTCGTCTCCCCGCCGCTCACCACCATCCAGCAGCCCTGCCGGGACATCGCCATCACCGCCTTCCGCGCCATGATGGACCGCCATGCCGATCCGGCCCTCCCTCCTTGCCACCTCAGCATCGCCCCCCGCCTCGTCATCCGCGACTCCTGCGGTGCCTATCTTCGCAAGTCCTGAGTCCCGCAAACCACCTATTGAACCCTCTTTAAATTCTCAAACTCATGATGTCAGCTTTACCAAGCTGCCATGTCAGCTAATTCACGGATCACCTCCTTTTTCATTCACCGCCCCTCCGCGATCGGCGAAAACCAACCCGTTTGAAGGCATAAATCTTTCCCGGGTAAATGGGTTTCCCCGGGAAAATCGACGGGTCGCCGGTTGTATGGGTATTACCGGCGGCCCGTTTCTTTGCCCTGCCCTTTCCCGCTGGAGTTCGCTCTAACCTCGTTCCATGCTGCCCGCGGGCATGCCCGATTCTCCCGTAGTCCCGCTAACCCCGCCGCCGCTGCCAAGCTTCGGCGAGGCACTCCGTTTCTGGTTCAAGCTGGGGTGGATCAGCTTCGGCGGTCCGGCCGGTCAGATCGCCATCATGCACCGGGAAATCGTCGAACGCCGTCGCTGGCTCGGTGAGGATCACTTCCTCCACGCGCTCAATTTCTGCATGCTCCTGCCCGGGCCGGAGGCGCAGCAGCTTGCCACCTATCTCGGCTGGCGGCTGCATGGCCTGCGCGGCGCCCTGGCGGCGGGCATCTTGTTCGTCCTGCCCTCCATGTTCATCCTCTGGGGTCTGGCCTGGATTTACATGGCCCATGGCGACACCACCTGGATGCGCGGCATCTTCCACGGCCTCATGCCCGCCGTCATTGCCATCGTCATCGGCGCGGTCAAACGGATCGGTGGCAAGGCGCTCAAGACCCCGGCCCTGTGGGCGCTGGCGGGGGCTTCCTTCATCGCCATCTTCTTCTTTCACGTCTCCTTTGTGATCATCATCGCTGCCGCGGCGCTCACCGGTTATGTGGGAGGGGCCATCTCCCCGCGCTTCTTTCCCGCCGGGAAGGGCCACGGCGAGGGGCACGGAGATGACGCGGCCTGCGTCGAGCTGCCACCCTCGCCGACCGCAAGCTGGCTGCGGACCCTTTCCATTCTAGCAACTTGCCTGTTCCTCTGGTGGACGCCCGTCCTCCTCTGCGGCCTTTGGCTCGGCTGGCGGGACATCCATTTCCAACAGGGCCTGTTCTTCAGCAAGGCCGCGCTCGTCACCTTCGGCGGGGCCTACGCCGTGCTGCCCTATGTTTCCCAGATGACCGTCCAGCACTATGGCTGGCTCGGCCAGGACCAGATGATGGCCGGCCTCGGTCTTGCCGAAACCACACCGGGTCCGCTCATCATGGTCCTCCAGTTCGTCGGCTTCGTGGCCGCGTGGCAGCACCCGGGCGGCCTTTCTCCTCTGGCCGCGGGCTCGCTCGGGGCCTTGATCACCACCTGGGTCACCTTTGTGCCGTGTTTTCTCTTTGTCCTGTTAGGGGCCCCTCACGTCGAGGGCCTCCGCCAGCGGCCCGCCCTCGCCACCACGCTCACGGCCATCACGGCCGCAGTCGTCGGTGTGATCCTCAACCTTGCCATCTGGTTCTCCGTCCATGCCCTCTGGCGGCCGGGACAGGGGATCGATGGATTCGTGGCCGTGCTGGCGGTGCTCGCCTTCGTCGCCATGGAGCGGTTCAAGACGGGCATCATCCCTGTGCTTGGCACGTGCGCCGTGCTGGGGCTGCTCTGGCAGTTTTTCCACGGATGATCATCGGGATGCCCGGGATTCATTGCTTCAAATTCCACACATGCATCACCGCATAGCTCCGCCACGGCCGCCACGGCTGTGACATCTCCTCCGCCTGCTTCGGGGTGATGCCACCCAGCCGGTTCAACACCGCGATGTCCTCCTTCGGAAACGCATCCGGCCAGCGCATCGCGATGTAGTGCGCCGTCCACGGTCCGATTCCGGGCAGAGCCACGAGTTGTTGGATTGCGGTTTCCGGATCACTGCCAGCCTCCAGCTTCAGCGCGCCCGATTCAAACGCCGCGGCGATGGCCAGGATGCTCTTTGCCCGCGCGCTGACAATCCCCAGCTTCGCGATGTCATCGACCGTTGCCCGCGCCACCACCTCGGCCCGAGGTGAAAGCCGGGTCAGCTCCGCGAAGGGCGTCCCGATTGTTTCCCCGAAGGCCTCCGCGAAACGGCATGAGAGCGTCGTCGCCGCCTTCACGGTCACCTGCTGGCCCAACACGGCGCGCACCGCCATCTCGGAGCCATCGAAGGCACCCGGCACGCGAAGGCCGGGATTGCTCGCGATTCCCTCTTTCAGGCGCTTGTCTTTGCCGAGGTGGGCGGCGATCAAATCCGGCCGCGCCGCGAGGTCGAAGAGATTCCGCAGCCTTCCTAACAAGGCGGGGAGGACCGGCGAGAGCGTGTGCGTGAACTCCACCAGCAGCGCGCGCTTCAGCGGCGCATGCGTCACCCGGATCCAACCCGTGTGCGGCCCCAGCCGCACGGTGCGCGCGTAGCTGTCATCGGCCACGTGATCCACTCCCTTCATGACGCGCCCTTTCAGGAACTCCAGGATGTGGTCCCACGCGTAGGGCGGCCGGTAGGCCAGGTGCAGCGTGGAGGTCACCGTGGCGTCGACCCCGTCCTCACCTCCGGCGACTTCCTTCCGCAGACGTGTGGGCGGCATCCGGTAGCGTGTCGCGAAGGCGCTATTGAAACGCCGCAGGCTGGAGAATCCGCTCGCGAAGGCGATCTCCGTCACCGGCAGCCGCGTCTCCGTTAGAAGTTGCTTCGCGAGCAGCAGCCGGCGCGTCTGAACCAGCTCCACCGGTGAAACTCCCAGCTCCTTCTGTATGATCCGCCGCAACTGCCGCGAGCTGATCGCGAACCCCGCCGCGATTTCCTCCAGCCCGGCTTCGCCATCGAGCAATCCCTCGTCGATCCGCCGCGTGACGAGTTGCGCCACGCGCTGACCGTGATCCATCGGCGCGTTTCCCGGTGCCAATTCCGGCCTGCATCGCAGGCACGGGCGGAACCCCGCTTTCTCCGCCGCCTCCGCGCTGCCGAAGAAGTGGCAGTTCTTCCGTTGCGGCGCTTTCACCGGGCACACCGGCCGGCAATAAATGCCCGTGGACGTCACGCCCGTGAAAAATACCCCGTCGAAGCGCGGGTCGCGGGATTGCATCGCCGCGTAGGCGGCATCATCGTCGATCATCGTCATTGTCTGGCGTTTTCCGGTTGTGGAGAGGCCGCACCCTACGCCATTTTCCGGGGCGTCACCGGCCATTTCCGGACATCAGGTTGTTTTTGCTTCCATGTCCGGAAATGGCGAGCGGATTTCCGCGGCCATGCCATGTTCGCCCCATGAAAAGCAAATCCACCACGACCCTCGCGGCCCGCGGTTTCAAGACGATGCCATCGCCTGTCGGCGAACTCACACTCGTTGCCACGGATGAGGGACTCGTTGCCGTGTTGTGGGAGAATGACGATCCGAACCGGGTGAAAACCGGCCCGCTCGATGAAGCACCCGATCATCCGGTGTTGCTGGAAGCGGAGCGGCAATTGAACGATTACTTCGCGGGCAAGCTCCACACCTTCTCGCTCAAGTTTCTCTTCAAGGGCACTGATTTCCAACGCGAGGTCTGGCAGGCGCTCACCACCATTCCCTTCGGCGAAACGCGCAGCTATGCGCAGATTGCCACGCAGATCGGCCGTCCGAAGGCAGTGCGCGCGGTGGGAGCGGCGAATGGGCGGAACCCCATTTCCATCATCGTGCCGTGCCACCGCGTGGTCGGCTCCAACGGCACGCTCACCGGTTTCGCAGGGGGCCTGGAGGCGAAGCGATATCTTCTCTCCTTGGAGACGCCATCCCTGCTCAGGTGATGCATCCATGTCAGATGGCTCTGACGGAGGGGAATGGAAGCGAAGCGGACATGGCGGGCCTGGCTGCCTTCCAATCCGCCCGCAAACACTCTTGTCCCCCTGCAGAGCAACGGTCTTCGAGGTGGATTACATTCATTGAGATGCGGGAGCCTCTTGACGTGACGCGCATGAGTTTGCCAGAGAGGGACAAGAGTGTTTGCGGCTGATGCCGCTATGTCCGCTGTCGCTCCCATTCCCCTCCGTCAGGGCGTCTCATTCGCAACGCTTCCATTCCACCTTCACCTATCCTTCCTCCACATCGTGCCGAAACCTGCCCCTCCGGCTGGCGATTTTGACGATTTTGCCTGAATCTTCCGAGCCGAATCCCCCGTATAGGGGGCATGCTGAAAAGGGCGGGTCTGATATTCTTGTTATTCGCGTGTGGAACTGGAACGCGCGGTCGTGCCGCGGAGGAAAAGCTGCATGAACTGGCGAACCCCTTGCTCGGCACCGCTACCCTTTGGGACAAGGAAGACCTCGGCTACCAGCCGACGCACCGCACCTGGGGCGCGGAGGTTTTTCCCGGATCGTCGCTGCCGAACGCGATGGTCCAGCTCACGCCCGTCACCATGTGGCACAGCGGCTCCGGCTATCAGTACGAGGACAAGAGCATCCATGCCTTCGTCCACACCAGCAAGGGCCACTGGAACCTGTGCCATGTCCCGCTGCTGCCGGTGACCGGCACGGTCAATCCGGAGGACTTCGCCTCACCCTTCAGCCACGCGAGGGAATCGGCGAAGCCCGGTTTCTATCAGGTCTTCCTCGAACGCTACGGCATCAATGCGGAACTCACCTCCACGTTGCGCTGCGGTTTTCACAAATACACTTTCCCGGAAGGGCAGGGGAAGAAGCTGGTCGCCGACCTCACCCGCTCGAACGAGGGTGTGCGCGGCTCGGAAATCACGCAGGAGGGCGAGAATGTCTTCAAGGGCTACCAGCAGACCGGCGAGCGCGTTTGCTTTTACGCGATCTCCAACCACAAGATCACCGGCATCGAGACGGTGAAGAGCGGCAATCGCGAGGTCTCCGTCGTCACCTTCGCCGATGAAGCGAAGCCGCTGGAACTCAAGATCGGTTTCTCCTTCACCACCGTGGAGGGCGCGAAGGCGAATCTGGAAAAGGAGATCGCGGCCAAGGACTTCGCCGCCGTGAAAGCCGAGGCCGGCGAAACCTGGGACAAGCTGCTGGGCAAGATCCGCCTCACTGGTGGCACGGACCGCCAGAAGCGCCTCTTCTATTCCTGCCTCTACCGCTCCTTTCTCTGGCCCGCACTCCGCAGCGACACCAATGGCGACTTCTCCGACCGCTTCGGCCGCGTCTTCAACAAGGGCTTCCAGTATTATACGGACCCCTCGCTGTGGGATGACTACCGGAACAAGCTGGTCCTGCTGGGCATGCTTTCCCCGCAGGTGACATCGGATGTCATCTCCTCCATGACCTCGCGCGGCGAGCGCTCCGGTTTCATGCCGACCTTCTTCCATGGCGACCATGCGGCGCCATTCATCGCCGGTTCCTACCTGCGCGGTGTCCGCGGCTACGACATCCAGGCGGCCTACAAGCTGCTCCTGAAAAACGCCACCGTCGAGGGCCGCGCCCGGCCCTTCCTGAACGACTACATGGCGAAGGGCTACATTCCCGAGCGCGACATTCCCAACCCCACTTTGGAAACCAAGGCCACCGCAGGGGTCACCAAAACCCTCGAATACGCCTACGACGACTATTCGCTCGCCCTGCTCTCCAAGGAACTCGGGGACACGCCGAACCATGAGATGCTCATGAAGCGCACGGGCAACTACAAGAATGTCTTCGATCCCTCCACCGGGCTCATGCGCGGCAAGCTCGAGAACGGCGAGTGGATCGAGGAATTCGAGCCGGAGCGCCCGTTCTACGAATACATGTACCGCGAGGCGAATGCCTGGCAATCCTCCTTCTTCGTCCCGCATGACGTGAAGGGCCTCATCGGTCTCTATCCCTCGCCGGATGCCTTTGAAAAGAAACTCGACGATCTCTTCTCCATTCCGTGGAAGGGCTATGAGGCGTATAACATCTCCGTTTTCATCGGCCAGTATTGCCACGGCAACCAGCCGGATCATAATTTCCCTTTTCTCTATCACTTCGTCGGCAAGCCGGAGAAGTCGCAGGCCATCCTCGACCGCTGCCTCGACAAGTTCTACGACATGGGCAAGGACAAGCTCGCCTACGCCGGCATGGACGACGCGGGGGAAATGTCCTCCTGGTATGTCTTTTCCGCCATGGGGATCTATCCGTTTTCACCCGCGGATCCGGAGTTCATCGTTTCTGTACCGCTCTTTGACAAGGTGGAACTCCAGTTGGGCGACAAGACCGCGACCCTCCGCAAGGAAGGCACGGGTCCGAAGATCATGGAGTTCACCAGCGCCGGCAGGAAGGTGGATGGCTGGATGGTGCCGTGGACGGATCTGGAGAAGGGTGGGGAGGTTCTGATCAAGACGGTGAAGCCTTGAGTTGTAGCGGCGCTTATGGACGCCGCTACACCGATCGCCCCACCTTCACCGCGCAGGCCTTGTAATTCGGCTGCCTGGAATGCGGATCAAATGACGGGTGCGTCAGCTTGTTCACCTCCGCGTAATGCATCGGCATGAAGAGCTGTCCGGATTGCACCGTCGGCGCGATGTAAACCGCCGCCGTCACCGCTCCGCGCCGAGAGGAAACCACCGCGTGGGCGTTGTTCCTCAATCCCAGTCTCGCCGCGTCGTCCGGATGCATCTCCACGTAGATCTCCTCCGGATACAACTTCCGCAGGATATCCGACTTCGCCGTTCGGGATTGCGTGTGCCACTGGCTGCTCGTGCCTCGACCCGTTAGAAGCAGGAACGGGTAATCCCCATCCGGTGCCTCTGGCATCGGTGCGGGCGGCGAGAACAGGATCTTCGCCTTGCCGCTCTCCGTGTAATAAACGCCATCCGCGAACAAGCGCCGCTCGGGCGAAACGTCCGGCGAAGATGCGGGATAAGGCCACTGGATTCCCCCCTGGTCATCCAGATGCGAATACCCTTCGATGCCTGTGATATCACACGGCCGGTCCTTCGTCAGATCCCGCAGCAATTTAAAAGCGCTTTCGGGGGCAGTCCACTTTCCGAACAGGTCACCACATCCCCAGGCATCCGCGATGAGCCGCAGGATACGGAAGTCGGACAGCGCCTGCCCGGGTGCCTGACGCACCGTCTTGATCGTCCCGATACGCCGCTCCGAATTGATGAAACATCCTTCCTTTTCGCCCCAGCCTGCAGCGGGCAGGACCAGGTCCGCCGCCAGCGCGCTCTCCGTGGTGCGGTACATGTCCTGCACCACCAGGAAATCCAGCTTCTCCCTGAGCGCCGCGAGGCGTCCGGAGTCGATCCATGAGTGGAAAGGATTCGTGGCGACGATCCACAGTCCCTTGATGGTCCCCGCCTCCGCGGCATCCAGGATCTGGTCATAGGCCAGCGATGACTCGGAGGGAATGTTCTCAACGGGGATGTCTAACACAGCCGCGACCTTCTGGCGGTGTTCCTCGTTGTAAAACTCATGTCCTCCGACGAGCGATGTCGTGTTCGAGAAAAGCCGCGAGCCCATCGCGTTGCACTGGCCGGTGATCGAGTTCGCCCCGGTGCCCGGTTTACCGATGTTGCCGGTGATCAGCGCGAGGTTGATCATCGCCTGTGCCGTCCTCACCCCTTCGTAGGACTGGTTCACCCCCATCGTCCACCACCAGGACACGCGCTTGCCCGGTTGGGATACGGTCAGTGCCAGCGCCTTGATGTCCGCCTCGGTCAGTCCGGTTTGCTCCGCCACCGCGGCGGGCGAATAGTCCTTCAGAAAGGCCTTGAATTCCTCCAGCCCCTCCGTGCGGGCGAGCGATGCTTCATCCACCCGGCCGTCCTTGAGGATGCAATGGGTCAGCGCGTAGAGCAGCGGGAGATCGCCCTTCGGCTTGAGCTGCACATGGCGTGTGGCGGCCTGCGCGGTTTCCGTCGCGCGCGGATCGATGACAATGATCTGCGGCGAGCGCTTGTTGCGCATCACCCGCTGCCAGAGGATCGGATGCGCGATGCACAGGTTCGCGCCGACCAGCACGATCACGTCGGATTCCTCGAAATCCGCATAGGTTGCCGGCGGAGCGTCGAAGCCGAAGGACTGCTTGTAAGCGGTCACCGCGGTGGCCATGCATTGTCGCGTGTTCGCGTCGCAGTGAAGGAAGCCCATGCCGAACTTGAACAGGCAGCCGAGGAAAGCCATCTCCTCGAAAGGAATCTGCCCGGTGGAAAGAAACGCCACCGATTCGCGGCCATGCTTGTCCTGGATGTCCTTCAAGCGCGTGGTGAAAGCATCCAGCGCCGTTTGCCAGTTCGTTTCTGTTAGGTTGCCCTTTGCGTCGCGCAGCAGGGGAACCGTCGCCCGGTCCGGCGAATCGAGCGGGTCGAGCGCTTGCCAGCCTTTCGGGCAGGCCATCCCCAGGTTCACCGGGTAGCCCGCCTGCGGCGTGAGGTTGATCGCGCGGCCCTCTTCATCCAGATGGATCTTCAACTGGCATCCCGTCGCGCAATAGCCGCAGATCGACGTCGTCGTGGAGGCAGGCTTGAGCCGCGCGGGCACCTTGCCGAGGCCGAATTGGCCGGGTTCCTGGACGAGATCCCGGGTGAGGGGACCGGTGTGTTGCTTGAGGAACCGCGAGAGCATGACCGTTTCAGTGTCCCTTTGGCGGGCCGAAATTTCCCGGCATCTTCGGCGCGTGGACGGATTGGAAGAAAAGCTGCCTTTCGAGGACCTCCGCGACAAGCAGCAAGGGCAGCGCCAGCCAAGGTTGTGCGATCCCCACGAACACCGCGAGCGTCACCAGCGTGAACCGCAGCCGCGTGATGGAACCCAGCGGCACGAGTTGGATCCGCGCGCTGTGGAAATCCGGCGACCACTCGCCGTCCGGGTCCTCGCCCGTCCGCAGCACCCGGCGCTCCGGCGCGATTTTCAACAACACGGCGAGAGCAAAAATCATCACACCTACGGGAGATGGCGTGGCGATATGGTGGCCCAGCGCCAGGCTGCATGCCACCGTGCCAAAGAAGCGTGCCGCCGTCAGCGGAAACCGCCACGAAATCCGGTGCGTGTCCACGTAGATCATCACGCTGGTGAACACCGCCGCCAGCCCCACCGGCAGCACGGACCATTGGGCCACCCCCGCCACCCATTCCTTGAAAGGGAAATCCGGTGCGAATTTCAACCCTAACAAAACAAAGGGAATCGGCGCGAACATCGAGAACGCCAGGATTTCCCGCGAAAGCCACGAGGTCCGCAGTCCCAGGAAAAACCGCCATGCCTTCAGCGGCTGGCCGAGGTGCAACACGCTCGCGCCCATTCCCGCCATGAAAATCACAGTGGCCACCGTGAGCAATGCCGTGTTCGTGGAGGCTGCCATCAGCCCGATGCCCACCTGCGTCAGCGAGAGCATGAAGACCAGCGGCCAATGCGCGTGTTGCGGGACCAGGTTCCCGCGATCCGCCGCGATGGCAGCGGCAGGCACCTCGCGTCCCACATAACGGGTGGTCGGCAGCGTGATTGCGGCATCCGGCGCGCCCGGCAGGAAATTCCCCGGTTCCTTCGGCACCTTGATGATGCGGATCGCTTCCGTCGGGCAGGCTTGCACGCAGGCAGGGGCCTCGCCCTCCGCGAGTCGCTGGTGGCACATGTCGCACTTGCGGACGATGCCCCGCTTCTTCGAATACTTGGGTACGTCATACGGGCACTTCAGGATGCAATACGAACAACCGATGCATTGGTCGTCCAGGTGCCGCACGATTCCCGTGTCCGGCATTTTCTCATACGCACCCACCGGGCAGCCGTTGAGGCACCCCGGGTCCGCGCAATGGTGGCAGGCCGTCGTCACCGTCTGTTGCCAGCCCGGCGCGTGCATCGTGCCCGTGTCCCGCCAAGCTTCGTCATCGTCCAGCCCGTTCAGCGAGTGGCACGCGGAAACGCATGCCTTGCAACCGGTGCAGCGGTCCAGCGAGACCTCGAACGCGTATTGCTCGCCTGGCCCCGGCGCGGTCAGCGGGATCAGCGAGCGATAGTGATCCGCCAGGTCCGGCAGGCGGCGGTGGTGTTGCTCGGAGAACCGAGCGACCGGCGTTTGCAACTTCTTCTGCTCCGCCAGCAGCTTGTCGATCAGCGTGAATTCGCCATCCGCCGCCATTTGCTCGTGCTTCGCCTTCGGCCGTTTTTTCACGGCGGGGATGCGTTGGAGCGTTTGGTTCACGGCGGAAGAATGAAAAACCGGTCAGCGGCTGGCGGCGCGGGTGGAGAGAATTTCAAGAACGCTTCCGCTCCATTTCGCGAAAGGCCCGTCGTGGTCCACGTCGGATTCCACGATCGGCACCAGCGGCGCGGCACCCATCGCCGCTAGGCGGCTGTTGAAGTCATGGCCGCACTTGCAAAAATCCGGATAGTTGCTGTCGCCCAGCGCGAAGACCGAGAAGGACATGTGCGAAAGCGAGGCATCCGCGGCATGCAGTTCCTTGTGGAAACCCAGCGCGTTGTCCGGCGGCTCGCCATCGCCATAGGTGGAGGTGATGACTAACAAATTTTCCGTCCCCGCGATTTGCGCGGCGTTGGCAGCGGCCATGTCCACGACGGTGGGCGTATGGCCTTTTTGCGTGAGCGCCTTCGCCAGCTTCTTGGCATAGGACTCGGCGGTGCCGGTTTGTGAACCCCACAGGATCGTTACCGGTACGCCATCCGGCGGCGGCGCGCTCGCGGGTGCGGCGGCAACTGGTCCGGCTCCGGTATCGACCGGCAGGATGCAGGAGGAAATGCCGTCGAGGAATCCCTTGAGCCACATGCGCTGGGCTCCCGTAAACGGCGCGTTGTCTGGAATGGTGATGGGCATGTTGAGAAAGTGTTTGAAATCAGGCCGCCGCGATGCGGGCGGGGTCGCAAAGGCCGACGAGTTGTTCCGGCGTGTGCCTGTTCGCGAATTGCGTGAATGTCTCGTTCTCCACCCGGTCCCGTAGATAGACCACCAGCATCTGCTCGATGAGCGCCGGCATCTCGTCCGCGCGGACTGACTTCCAGATCTCACGGCCGATTGCCTGTGTGTCGTCCACGCCGCCGCCGAGCACGATGTTGTAGCCGTCCACGGTCGAGCCGTCCTCCACCTTCACCCGCGTCCCCATCATGCCGATGTCGCCGATGTAGTGCTGGGCGCAGGAATTCTGGCAACCGGTCAAATGGATGTTCACCGGCTGGTCGAGGATCATCTTGCTGGAAAGATGCGCCCCCAGTGAGATCGCGTGGCCCTTCGTATCCGCCGCGGCGAATTTGCACCCGCGGCTGCCTGTGCAGGCAATCAGGCCGCCGGTGATCGTGTTGTTGCGATGGTCCAATCCTGTCGCCTGGATTGCCGTGAT
The DNA here is from genome assembly GCA_964247045.1 of uncultured Verrucomicrobiales bacterium. Taxonomy (GTDB): domain Bacteria; phylum Verrucomicrobiota; class Verrucomicrobiia; order Verrucomicrobiales; family Akkermansiaceae; genus Luteolibacter. The sequence goes on from CAXTTX010000017.1 coordinate 23,270, forward strand.
CGCCGCCTGGAGTTTCTCCTCCGGCACGCCGGGGATGATCAGATTTTGCCAAACCGTCAGGCGGATCTCGCCGCGGCCGAATTCCTCCGCGATGTCCGCCAGCGCCAGCATCTGCGCCACACTCATCCGGCCCACCGGTGTCAGCACGCCGATGTAGTGCTTGCCATCCGTCTGCTGATGGATGCCGAGGTGCCCGTGCTTCGACTTCGGCGCGGATGGCTCGCAAGCCTCCAGCGGGAGATAGCGTAATGCAAAAGTCAGCTTCTTCTCCGTCTCCGCGAGGATCTTCTCAAAGCCCCAGTCATCGACGAGATACTTCAGCCGCGCGCGCTTGCGGTTCGTGCGGTCGCCGTTCTCGATGAAAACACGGATCAGCGCCGCTGCCACCGGCACGGTCTCGGCCGGGGTGAGCAGCACGCCGCAGTCCGTGGCAAATTGCTTGTGCCCCGTGATTCCACAAAGCTGCATCCGGAAATAAACACCCGGTTTCACCCCCTGCGTGTTGTTCTCGCCCACCTTCACCGCGTAAAACCCGATGTCATTCGTGTCCGCGCAAACGGAAACCGCCCCGCCCGAGTCGTACGAAATATTGAACTTCCGCGGCAACCCGTAGAGATCCCGGTTCTTGAGAATGTAGTGATGCATCGCCCGCGCATACGGCATCACGTCGATCAATTCCCCCGGGTCGAATCCCGTTGTCGGCGTCGCCGTGATGTTGCGGATGTTATCGGCACCGGAGCCCTGCGAGGTCAGTCCCAGGTCGGTCAGGCTCATCAGCACATCCGGCGCGTTCTCCGGCATGATCTCGCGGACCTGCACGTTTGCCCGTGTCGTCAGGTCCACATGGCCGGGCCCCCAGTTTTCGGCGATGCCCGCCAGCCCGCGGAATTGCGTGCTCGTCAGCGCGCCCCCCGCGATCCGGCAGCGCAGCATCAGGCTCTCCTGCGCCGGCGTGACGAAGAACAGCCCGTGGAACTTGTAGCGGAAAACATCGCCATCCCTCGGAAACTCCCCGCTCGCCGCGTTCTCCACGATCTTGTCCCAGCAATCCAGCCCGTGCTTTTCGTATTTGATCCGCTCCTCCTTGCACAGGTCGTCGATGGGCGTGCCGTGCACCGTTTCCACCGCCTCCTCCGGCAGGTGCGTGAAGCGGCTCGCCGCGTCCTGTCCCAGGAAGGGCATGACCGTCCGGCCCTGCATGATGCCGGATACGAATCCGCTCAGATACGAAGTCTGTTCCTCACTGAATCCGGTGTTGTCCGTGGTGACCATGTTGTTTGCGGGCTTGGTTTGGTTCTCAAAAAAGCAATCCACGTGCGGAAGCCCGCGCGGGATCATGAGCGGGGCGTTTTTGGAATCATGTTCAGGATGAATGCGGCTAATGTCATGCCGCGTGGTCGCCAATCCGTGAGGATGGCCTCGGTCGATGAAATCCACCGGAGGTCATCCTCCGCCGCTACAGCCTCAATTCCCCTGCGTCACCATACCCGCCGCCATAGCGGATTGTTCCGCCTCTTCCCTTGCATCCATCGCCCCCGGTAGTTTGCTCGGCCGGATGTGCGAACGCTCGTTCAGGAAGGTCAGCAAATGATCCCGATATTCCTGATACCTTGGATCCGCCAGAATCGCCGCCCGGTTTCTTGGCCGCTCGAAGGGGATATGCAAAATATCGCCGATCTCCGCTTCCGGCCCGTCCGTCATCATCACCACCCGGTCGGAGAGGAAAATCGCCTCATCCACGTCGTGGGTGACCATCAGGGTCGTCAGCCGGTTGCGCCGCCACAGTTCCAGCAACACTTCCTGGAGTTCCATTTTCGTCAGCGAGTCCAGCATGCCGAAGGGCTCGTCGAGCAACAGCATCTTCGGTTGCAACGCGAAGGCGCGGGCGATGCCCACCCGCTGGCACATCCCTTGCGACAGCTCGCCGGGATATTTGTTCATCGCGTTGCCCAGTCCCACGACCGAAAGATAATACTCCGCCAGTTCATGGCGTTCCTTCTTCGGCGCGGTAAAATAGACTTGGTTCACCCCGAGCATCACGTTCTCGAAGGCCGTCATCCACGGCAGCAGGCACGGCGATTGGAACACCACGCCCCGATCCGGGCCGGCCTCGTTCGTCTCGCGGCCCGCGAGGATCATCGCCCCGCTGGTGATGTTGGAAAGCCCCGCGATCATCGACAGCACGGTGGACTTGCCGCAGCCCGAGTGGCCGATGACGGTGATGAATTCGCCCGGCTGGAGGTTCAGGTTGAACTCCTTCACGATGCAGGAAGAGCCTCCCCCGGGCGTGGGGTAGGATTTCGAGAGTTTGAAAAGTTCCAGAATGGGAGTCATGGAGGAAAGTTTGTTGGTGTTCAGTTTTCAGTGTTCAGGAAGAGGCACTGAAGAACGATATCAGGACGCCTCGACTTGGACTTCCTCGCGGTTAAGTTGGGAGCGGCGTCGTGGTGTTGGCTTGTCAAAAAGCGACCACGGACGCGGATGGCCCAGGTCCTCCGGCAAAATATCCGGCGGCGTCAGTTTCTTCACGACCTTCGGCGTGCTCTGCTTCTTCGCATCCAGCAGCGTGTTCACGAGTTGCAGCTTCAGCGATTTGAACTCCAGGTCTTGCAAAAGCACCCGCCGATCGCGCGGACGTGGAATGGAAATGGGAATCT
>CAXTTX010000018.1:0-14072 GCA_964247045.1 uncultured Verrucomicrobiales bacterium
GTCCGCATCGTCAACGAGGGGCTGGTCGGTATCGGCCGCCTGAGTGGTGAAAACGTCGATGGCTTCGGCGAAACCCAGGGAGCCGCGTCCGGTCTCTTCATCACGGATTGGGTGTGGAATGGAAGCGAGTTCAGCGGCACTTTCCAGGTGCTTCCGGACCGCGGGTACAACTCCGGCTCGATCTTCTCGAACTATGCCGGCCGCATCCACCGGGTGAGCTTCACGTTCTCCCCTTACTACGGCGCCGGGCCGGTGCCGCAGGGCCAGATCGACCCGGCCTATGTGGCCAGCACCAAATTCACCTATCAGGACGGTGAAACCACCAAGTTCACCACGGGCCTCAATGCCGATGCTCCCGCGACCCTCTTCGGCCAGACGGTGGGCACCACGCTCGGTGCGAATGGCCCCGGTGGCGCGCAGGAAAGCCTCCTGAGCCTGGATGCCGAGGCACTCTACCTTTTCCCGGACGGCTCCGGCTATGTCTCGGATGAATACGGCGCCTACATCGCCCGCTTCAACCCGGCGAAGCAACTCACCGGCATCACCCAGCTTCCGGAGGCCGCCCGCCCGCACCGCCCGGCAGCGGACCTGAACTTCGACTCGATCAATGCCCCCACCACCGGGCGCCGCAACAACCAGGGTCTGGAGGGCATGTCGGTCACCCCGGACCGCACCCGCCTTTTCGCCCTCTTGCAAAGCGCCACGGTGCAGGACACCAATGGTGGCCAGCAGCAGACCCGCAACCACGCCCGCTTGTTCGTCTACGACATCGTCGGGGAGAACCGCGACAACCCCGTCCTCATTGGCGAATACGTGGTCAGGCTCCCGCAGATCGACCTGGACGGCAACGGTTCCGGCCCCGATGGCACCGCTGCCCAGTCCGAGATCGTGGCTCTCGGCGCGGACTCCTTCCTGATGTTGCCGCGCGATGGCAACGGCATGGGCAAGGGAACCACCCTTCCGATTGTCTTCAAGTCGGTCCAACTCGTGGATTTCTCCACCGCCACCAACATCCTCGGCACGTTTGACGATGCGGGTGCGAAGGTCAGCCCTCTGGGTGTTCTCGCCCCGGGTGTGGTACCTGCCGCCACTGCGGAGGTCATCAACCTCGCGAACTCCGCGCAGTTGGCCAAGTTCGGCTTCAACACGAATACCAATCCCTCGAACGCCAACACGCTCAACGAAAAGCTCGAGGGCATGGCCTTGGTGCCGGATCTCTCCACGCCGCAGCCCAACGACTTCTTCCTCTTCGTGGCGAACGACAACGATTTCCAGTCGTCCGACGTGAAGATGCTCGATGCCGCGGGCAACATTGTCAGCTACGGGGATGGCCGCCTGAACGCGGGTATCACCAACGACGCGATCTATTACGCCTACCGCCTCGTCATCGATACGGAGGGCAAGAGATTCTTCCGCCTGTCGGTCGAATAAGGGCCGCAGGGCCATCCATGTGTCAAACGGCCTTCCCACATGGCGGGAAGGCCGTTTGCGTTAAGGATCGCGGAAGAGGAAGGTGGATGCTATCGGTTAGGGCCCGTTTGGGGTGGGGTGGAAGCGAAACGGCGCAGTCCAAGGCGATCCGCGCTCATCAGCGGCTCCACCCGGCCTGCACGAGACGGACGATTTCCGGGAGTGAAGCCGGACCTGTGCCCAACGGTTGCCATGCGAGTTCAAGCGTGAGCGGGACGTCCTTCTTGCCAGTCATCGGTGGAAACAGGGCGGCCACCTTCGGATGCGCGAGCGCGATGACCCCCTCGCTTCCGTCCCGGTGCGCGATGCGGAACTGGACCATACCCGACGGCGCGCGGGGAATTTTTTCCGCGTCTCCCGCATCCTGGGCAAAGACCCGCATCGTCTGTATGGCGGCGGGCTTCTTCTCCAGCCATTCGTTCCAATCCATCGTCCCGTAGGCGGTGAGGCTTTCCCAATCCACCGCGAAGCGCGTGCCATCCCAGACGACGGCCACGGGATAGCGCGGCCCGGCGAAGGGTTCCACCTGGAACAACACCGCCGGGGTTTCCTCCAAGCGTGTTTCCTTGCCCGGGGAAACCCGGCTGAGCGTGGGGAACGGGTGGCCCCTTTTTCCGTGATAGTCTTCCATCATCGGCCGGACTCGTCCGGTGTCTCTAACAAATATCGCCTTGGCTTCCAGATCAGGTGCTTCGCAAAAACCTTCCAGCACCTTGAGCGCCGCGGGAGCCATGGGCGAGGGGGGCAGGGGACTTGTGGCGGCCTTTTCCTCCGGGGGCTTCGCGCGCTTGCCTTTCAGGATCAGGTTTTCACCGGCGAAAAAGAAAACAGCGATCAGTCCGGCCGCAACAACCAGCAGGCCCGCGATGGCCTTTTCCATCTTGCCCATGCGGCGGGAACCGGACCGGGTCGCTTTCCGCCTCCGCTGATTCATGGCTCTAATGGCGCCGGCGGCCTAGGGCGGCGAGGACGCCCACGCATCCCAGCAGCAGCGTGGAAGGTTCCGGAACGAGGTCCCAGCCGATGACGTCGAAGGCGGTCAGGTCCAGGACCGTCGGTGTGTTCACCTGCCCGGCCGGATTCGCCGTCGGGTCCATGATTCCCAGTCCCAGGTTGTCCTTCCAGTGGCTGGCCTGGCGGCCGTCGCCATGCAGCGTGCCGGTGGAGAATTGTCCCAGGCTGGTGACTCCGCCATCCAGTGAGAAATACGCGTTGGCGCCCGCGCCCAGGTTCAGCGTGCCCGGCGCGCCGTAGCGGTAAAGATCCAGCGTGTTGTAAACCGCGTAGGGGTCCAGGTCCGCCGGGTTGCTGATATAGAAATCGACCAGGTCCACGCCGCTCTCGAAGCCCAGAGCGTGGCCCATCTCGTGGATGGTCACGCCGACGAAGTCCTGCAAGCCGGTTCCCACGCCATCCGAATTGTCAAAGTCCCAGGAGAACAGCGAGCTGAACTCGATCGAGGCATCCACCCAATTGGATGCGAAGGTCTCGCCGAGGGCCTTCGCATTCGCCGTCGTGATGGCGAAATACGCGTTGTTGTTCCACAGGTCATTGGCTGGATTGGCATCCGCTTCCAGAACCGGATCGTAAGGATCATTGTCCAGGCTGATGACCGCACTACCACCCTCGGTGTTGCGTTGTGTCAGGAAATCGAGCGTTCCGAGGGAGTTCAGGGCAGGCAGGTGCCCCACGGCCAGCGCGTCATTGGCCGTTGTGGCATCGAACGCAAGGGCGCTCATGATGTTCCCGACGTAATACACTTTCGAACTGGAACTCGTGCTACCAAGCACATTGGGGGGTAGCGCGGAGAAGTTCACGTTGAAGTTCACCGTCACATTGTCCGTCAGCTTCGACTGCCAATAGGCGGCCGCCATTTGGAATCCCGAAAGCGCGTTCGGGTCCATCCCCACGGGCGCGTTGAGATTGATGCTGAGCGCGTGGGACGAGGAGGCTAGGCACACAAGGTGCAGTCCCGCGGTGAGGAGGGTTTTTTTCATGGGACAGCGCGGGTGAACGCGCGGCCGATATTTCACATTCGCGGACTTTTAGCGAGCAGATAATCAGGCGTTGAAAGCCTATCGGAAAATCCCGTTGTTTTCTTTTTTGTTGAATAGACCGGCATTGGACAGGTGTCTCCCTCCTCCCTCTTCTCCCAAAAACTCAGTGTCTCTGGGCCTCTGCGCGAGATAGGGTCCTCTTTTAGGCCGCTTCTCAGCACCCTCACGGTCCCTCCACCCGCAGATGGATGAACCGGTGCATCCCCGCGAGCTGTCCGGTATTGTCCTGTACCACCGTGAATCCCGGTGGATTCCCCGTCGGGGTCACATCCGTGGTGGCGGTCGTGTCCGGGACATCGCCGGCCGGGCCATAGGTGGAGCCCCTTGTCCAATGTTCCAGATCGTCGGAAACTTCCACCACGGTGGTGGCCGTGGAGGCGAGGTTCCGGGTGAAACTGATGGTCAGGTGGTTGCCGGCCAGATTCCCTGCGGGCTGTGGATCCTGCACCAGCGAGGCCGGGTCTCCGCCCAGAGCCCATTCGATGAGGTTGGGCATGCCATCCTTGTCAGGATCTGCCAAAGGCAATCCTTCCGGGGTGTTAGCCACTGCTCCCAGCTTGCTGAAAAGCCAGGCCGGGAATGGCGGTTCTTCCACCGTGATGGTCGCCACCGCAGGATTCCCCAGGATGGCGAATTGCGGGCTATCCAGCGAGACCTCCAGTTGCTTGGAGGGGCCGATGACCGGGTTGTTGGAAAATGGCACGGTGATGGGTTGGGGCGAGGCATCCCCGTCCAGCCAATCCAGCACACCGCTCACGCCGGTGTAGTCGGTTCCTGCCAGTGCGGTTCCATTCGTGGTGGTGTAGTGAACGCTGGCTGGACCCGTGCTTCCGCCTTGGCGCACCACCTGCAGTGTGACCGAGCCCGAGTTTTTCAGGGCTGCCGCCGTGGGCGAGAGATGTTGCAGCGTGCCGGGCGGATGGGCAGTCTTCCAAAAACCTAACAAATCATACAGTGCCTGCGGCTTGTTGAGAGGCGCGCCCGCGTTTCCCGCCTGGTCGTGTGTGTTCACACCGTGGCAGGCCGCGCACGTACGGACTTCGCCCGGGGCGAAGGTCACCCAGAAACGCTCCTTCACCTGGCTCTTCGTGCCGGTCCCATCCGTCAGGTGCCAGGACATCGCGCGCCCGGCTGGCAGGATCGCGGCAAACGAGCCGTCGTTGCCGAGTTTCACAGCCCCTGTGGGAGCCCCGGGCGCGACGGGGTTCTCCGCAATCGCCGCCGTGTCATGCATCGGCACCGGCATCATTCTCCGGCCGGGCGCGGGCAATAGGGTGGGGTTGGTGCTGTCCAAGGTATATCCCCGGATGCCATCGGCCTGGAGGAATTGGAACCAACCGATGTCGTAGATTTTTTGCGGAACTCCCGGGATCACCGCGCCCAAGGTCTGCTTCGGGGACCACGAGACCTTCAGGTTATACGGCTGCTGCTTGTCCGCGGCGTCGCGGCGTGTTGAATCGCGGTTCACCAGCAGGGCCAGGTTTTTGCCGCGCAGGTAATTTTGAAGCGTGGGCGCGTGAACCCCGACTTCGTCGAAAATCCCCTGCTCGATCGCCGCGATGGGGCTGCCCAGCTGCGCGGGCTTGTTAGGTCGCGCCACCACCTCCACGGGATCCAACTCCCACAGCGGCCACTGGTAGGACACCGCCTGGCCTCCCGCGAAATAGCTGATGTTCACGGGCAGCTGCGATGTCGGCGCGTAGGCCTGGTCCAGCGAATAGCTGGTGACCCCGCCGCTGGTGGACTGGTTCATCATCCGCAGCCGGAATGCGTAGCGGGACTTTGGCGTCGCCGCGGTCGAGAGGTTACCGTCGAAGCGGGTCGCCTTGGTGGTCACCACCAGAAGCGTGTTGTCCGTCAGAGGGGTTGGATTGCGGAAAGTGTCGATCGGGGTCGTCAGTTCGGATTGCAACAACGGATTGGGCGGCGAGGCAAGGGGTGTGATGTAGCGCAGCGCCAACGTGTCGGGATTCATCCCATCCGCCATCTGGTAGGTTACGATCGGCCCCGCCGCATGCGTGCCGAATTCCACGGCATTCGTCGCGAAGAAAAGTCCCGGGGTCACCTGCGATTCGGTGAGCTGCATGAAGTTCAGTCCGGTGGGGCGTGAACCATTGTTCAGCGTCACCAGATTGAGGTCGTCGTTGAAGCTTGGCCCCACCGAAAGCGAGATTTCGTGCCTTCCCGCATGATTGGCCACCTCGTGGCCGGATCCGTCCTCACGGCATTCCCAGGGGAAAAACTGGTTCAGGGCATTGCCGTTCAGGTTGGTTCCCTTCAGCGCGGTCTTGTCGAAATTGCGCGGTTCCGGGTAATTGTTCTGAACCGGATAGTTCGGCACCGTCCCGGGTGTAAAAGCCGCGCCGGGATCCTCGCTGTCGAACATCCCGTTGCCGTTGTGGGTTTGGGCCCAGTTGTCGCCATTCCCGGCGATCGGCGGCCGGTCTGTCGAAGCCTGTGGATCGCGCGTGAAATGGTCCCATTGCACGAAGATCACCCGGCCGGCGCTGTCGATGAAGGGAGACTGCACACCCGACGGGGCATGGATGATCTGCTTCAGCCCGTTGTTTGCGGGATCGAGTCTCCACAGCCCGGTGCTGCAGGGCAGGGACATATACTCGTCGAGTTGCGGATACAGGTTCGCCTGCATCCCGCGCGGGGCGTCGCTCACGAAGATGATGCGGTCCTGCGTGTCATAGCAGCCGTGGAAATTGTTATAGTTCGCGGGCTGCCCGGGGACATGGGTGATCACCGGTGTCTGCCCTTGGGCAAAGTTGGTGATCTCGTAGAGTTGCCAATGGAAGACGGTGGCATCTGCCGCGCTGGCGGGCGCTCCCACCACCATCGCGAAGATCGCCTTCGTCCCGCTCCAGTGCATCGCCGGCTTCATCACGGCGATACTGTCCCCTCCCTGCGGTCCCATCGCGTTGTGGTTCACATCCACCGGTCCGCCGTAGCCGGCGGCTTCCGTGAGGTTTCTCGGCGTGCCATCCGCGTAGCGAATCCACAGCGCGCCGCCGCGTGGCGCGGCCTTGGGATCTGCCAAAGGACTCATCATCGTCGTGGTGATGTTCATCCGCGAGAGGGTGATCGTCTTGTCCAGGCTCTCGTCCGGGATCGGCACCTGCGTCACGTACATCACGGTCTTGTTGAGTGTGGCGGCGAGAAGACTTTGCCGGGGCGCGAGGCAAGCGGCCAAGGTCAGTCCTGCCAAAATGGCATGGTTCCGGGTTTGCATGGGTGTTTCAGGGAATCGGTCAATCTGTCCGGAACAGGGGATAACCCGGGAAAACATCTCCCCTCACCGGTATTTCACTTATCCGTATTGTTGCCTGATTCAGTCCGCCCCGTCAATACCCCAGCGCGCCAGCGCCTTGGACTGCGGCAGCCGTGCTCTGCCTCACCCGTCGCCCGGCCCTTCGCGGGAGGGCAATGGAAGCAAAGCGCCCATGGACGGCCACTTTACTCCCGAACAGGCGGTCCCGGCGCTCCACGGGGACTCTGGGCTTTTCACTTCAGCAAATACTTCGACGCCTGCTCCACGTCCTTGTCGCCGCGGCCTGATAGATTCGCGATCAAAAGGCTGCTCTTCGGGAGGCTGCCGGCGATTTTGGAAACGTAGGCCATGGCATGCGCGCTTTCCAGCGCCGGGATGATGCCCTCGTAGTGTGCCAGTTCCTTGAAGGCGGCCAGCGCCTCGTCGTCCGTGGCATAGGTGTATTCCACGCGGCCCATGTTCTGGAGATAGGCGTGCTCCGGCCCCACCGCGGCGTAGTCCAGGCCCGCGGAAACCGAATGCGTCAGCTCGATCTGGCCGTCCGCATTCGCCAGTAGCCAGGTCTTCGTGCCCTGCAGCACGCCCAGCTTGCCGCCTTGGAAACGCGCCGCGTGGCGCTCCGGGATGATTCCATCGCCACCGGCTTCCACACCCACCATGCGGACGTCCTCGTCGCCGAGGAAGGGGTGGAACAGGCCGATGGCGTTCGAGCCGCCGCCGACGCAGGCCACCAGCAGATCAGGCAGCCGTCCTTCTTTTTCCAAAATCTGCCGCCGCGCCTCGACGCCAATCACGCGGTGGAAATCCCGCACGATCATCGGGAAGGGATGCGAGCCCAACGCCGAGCCGAGGATGTAATGCGTGTGATCCACCGTGGCGACCCAGTCGCGCATGGCCTCGTTCACCGCTTCCTTCAGGGTGGCTTGCCCGGCTGTCACGGGGCGGACTTCCGCGCCCATCAGCCGCATCCGCGCCACGTTCAGCGCCTGCCGCTCCATGTCCACGGCGCCCATGTAGACCACGCATTCCATGCCGAAGCGCGCGCAGACTGTTGCGGTTGCCACGCCGTGCTGGCCGGCGCCGGTTTCCGCGATGATCCGCTTCTTGCCGAGGCGCTTCGCCAGCAGGATCTGGCCAATGGCGTTGTTGATCTTGTGCGCGCCGGTGTGGAGCAGGTCTTCCCGCTTCAGGTAAATTTTCGCCCCGCCCAGCTTCTCCGTCCACCGCTCCGCGAAATAGAGCGGGGTGGGCCGGCCGACGTAGTTGGTCAGCAGGTCTTCAAGTTCCGCATGGAAGGCCGGATCCGCCTTCGCCGCCGCGTAGGCGGTGGCCAGCTCCTGGAGGGGGGCCATCAGGGTTTCCGGAACGAACATGCCGCCGAACTGGCCGAAGTGGCCGGTCGCGTCGGGAAGGGTGGTGTTTTCAAAGGCCATGGACTGGGCGCAGTCTTCCGCTGGATTCCCTCGGATTCAAGGGGGATTTCCGGAGCTAAATCTTACGGAGCGCGTAATTCATTCCTTCCCCCGTCCCGCGAAATCTTCCAGTACCCCTCGCTATCTCCCGTCCGCATGGCTAAAGTCACCTTTGCTTTCGCTCCGTTTATCCCCAACCACGACCCGACCATGCCTTTCGTAAGAATCCAAAGCAGCCTCTACAATACGGATACCATCCTTTCCATTGATATTGCTGAAGGCGGCGATGCCACGGTCCATTTCGTCGGCGGAAGCCAGAAGATGTTTCCCGACGGGGATTTCCAGATCCTCGAAAAATTCCTGGATGTTCGCCCGCCACCGCCGAAACCCAGTTTGTTTTCGTAGTCGACTCAGCTCACCCGCGCCACTTGGTCCCGGTGGAGGCGGGGTCACAGCAGGTTAGCAAAGGGCCGAGGCAGCGGGGCTGACCGGAAAAAGCGGACAAAAGATTCAGCACCCCGGGCAGGGGTTTCAGAGGCGATGCAATTGCGAGGGCGTTTTCTCGTGACGTTTTCTCGATATTGGCCCGCCCGTCGCCGTCGCCGGGCCTTTCTTCTGGCAGTTCTTCCCAGCCATCTCACGAGCCTTCAGATCGGGAATTTGCGGAATAAAAAAGATGCTTAAGAATTCCTGATTTGAAAGTATTCCCGATTTATCTGGTGGCCGGACCACATCCGGATGACTATGAAAGATTCTAAACAAACCTACCCCCGGTGAAATGAACTGAAAAAATAATTCAAATGACCACAAACCCCAAGCGAGTGACAGGTTCAATTCCTGCACCAGATCCGAAGCCCTTGAAGATAGAGGGAGGGCGAATGGCAGTGAGGGGAAGCATGGCCGCGGTTTTACTGTTGGGCGTTGATCCGGCATTGGGTCTTGAACCGGTGAATCTGGGAGCGGCGGCTCCTTTCACGATCTTGGCGGGTGCGGCCGTCACCACCACGGGCGGCGGGATTATCAATGGGGATGTGGGTGCCAGCCCGATCACCGGATCGGCCATCGCGCTGACCGCGGAGCAAGTGAATGGAACGATTTACGCGGTGGACGCCACGGGGCCTCCGGGCTCGACCGTGGACGCGGGCTATTTGACCACCGCCAAAGGGGCGCTGACAGCGGCCTACAATGATGCGGCCGGACGCACCCCGATTCCTTCCGGGACCTTTCTCAATCCCGGCATTCCGGGTAATCCCGGCCAGATGGGAGGCATGACGCTGGTCCCCGGCGTTTATAAATTCACGAGTTCCGCCTTCATCTCGGGCGGTGACCTGACGCTGGCAGGCGGCCCGGATGATGTCTGGATTTTCCAGATCGCCTCGGATCTCCAGGTGGGCACGTCAGCCAAGGTGATCCTGACGGGTGGTGCCCTGCCACGAAACATTTTCTGGCAGGTGGGCACCTCCGCGGTGATCGAGACCTTCGCGGTGTTCAAGGGAATCATCCTCGCGGATCAGTCGATCACCATGAAATCGAGCAGCACGATGGACGGCAAGGCGCTGGCGTTCTCCGCCGGTGTGACCTTCAACGGGACGGTGGGGACGCTGCCGCCACCCGAAACCCCTTATTTCACGGCCATTTCCCGGACAGGGACCGGGCCTGTGACGCTGACCTTGGAAACCACCCCGTATTTCCCGCTGACGCTGGAAACCAGCGTGGACATGTCTCCGGGAAGCTGGCAGCCGTTTCACACGGAAACTCCGACGGCGACGCCCTGGACGTATCAGCACCCGGCGGCGGAAGCGACAGGGCCGAAGCGGTTCTACCGCGCGTTCCTCACTCCGTACTGACCCACGGGTCAGCCACCGGCCCCGGCGCGTTGCCGGTGGCGGGGCGATCTTTTTTGGAATCGCGGACGTCCTGGTCCGCGGGGGCCATCCCACCCCTAATGTAATCTAACAATAAAAACTGAACCACCTTATATGAAATCAACCAGCCAAATTCACCCGCTGACACGCCTCGCGCGTGTCCAAGTCCCGCCCGTTTGCCCTCTGAAGAGGGCATCGAAACCCAGAGTCACCGGCTTCGTCCTCGCCACGATCTTGCTCGCCCCGCAAGGGCTGCTGCTGGCCGCGGGGCCCGCCCCGGTGAACCTGCGGTCGACCGCGTCTTTCACCATCCTCGCCGCCACCACCATCACCACCTATGGCGGCGGCGCCATCAATGGCGATGCCGGCCTGAGTCCCGGGACGGGAGCTGCCATTCATCTCACCGCGGAGCAGGTCAACGGGACCATCTACGCGGTGGATGCGGCGGGGCCTCCCGGTTCAGTGATCGCTCCCGCGCTGCTGGAAACCGCCATGGGCGATCTGACATCGGCCTACAATGAAGCCCGTGACCGTGTCCCGGCACCCGTGGGAATCTATCTGAATCCCGGCGCCGGCAATATCGGGGGCAAGACCTTGGGACCGGGGCTTTACAAATTCGACGGCACCGCCCTCGTGACAGGAACCAGTGTGACGCTGACCGGCGGCGAGGCGGATGTCTGGATCTTCCAGGTCGGGACAAACCTCGAGGTGGGGAACGGGATTCAAATCATCCTGGCGGGAGGTGCCAAACCCTGGAATATTTTCTGGCAGGTCGGAACCTCGGCGGTTCTCGGCACCACCGCTGTTTTCAAGGGAAACATCCTGGCGGACCAATCGATCACGATGAACACCGGCAGCACCATGGATGGCCGCGCGCTGGCCAGGGAAGGGGCGGTGACCTACGACGGCACGGGAGGCAGTTTGCCGGTTCCCGAGCCACCCCGTTTCACCGCGATTTCAAAAGCGGCGGGCGGAGAAGTTGACATGGAGCTTCTAACCACGCCTTACTTTGAAGTGACCTTGGAAACGAGCACCACGCTCGCACCCGGCAGTTGGTCGGTGATCCGTCGTGAAACCCCGGCCACGAGCGTCTGGAGTTATACCCACCCTGCCCAGCAGGCTACCGGACCCGAGAGGTTCTACCGAGCCGCGCTTACGCCTCATTGAGAAGGGCCGGGCGGCGACGGGACCCGGTGGAAATCCGCCGGGAAATTCCGCCTTTCCGGTGGTACTGCGGATAGACGACGTTGTGAACCGCAAGAAGCGGGAAGAATACGCAACACTATTCAAGGAAATACATCCTTTACGGCAATCCCCACTCGCCCTTCACCTTCCCGTACTCCTCCTTCGGCAGCAGCACGTAGACCGGCCGCTTCGCGGGGTCGATCTTGGAGATCATCCACTGCAGCTTGCCTTGCTCCATCGTCGTGCATCCTGCGGTTGCCTTCGATCCGCCTCCGCGCCAGATGTGGAAGAAGATGGATGAGCCGTCGTTGGCGGTGACGTTGGGAGGGGCGTTGTGCGCGATGAAGAGCTTCAACGAGTGCGCGTCATCTTCCTGGCGCATCTGTTGCTTCTTTTCCCAAGGCGTCGCGGGTTCGTGGTCGAGCAGGATATGCTCGTTGTATTTCGGCGAGGAAGGATCCTCCACCCACAGGTCGCGCGAGGTGATCTGCTTGTAGGACAAGGCCGCGTTTTTGGGAATCGATGCCGCATAGCCCCAGGCGCCGCCGATGGCGAAAACCCCGGCGGGCGAGCGGCCGTCGCCCTCTTTCTTGGTGGTCACACCTTTCGGCACCGGATGCAGGCCCTTGCCCCAGACGAGGCCGCTCTTGCCGAGTCGTGCCTGCCACGCCTCGCCCATGGGCATCCACGCGTTGCCACTTTTTTCGTAAAGCCTCACCGTGGCGGTCGAACTGTTCCAGGTCTCCGCCGTTGCGAGAACACATTGCGTGGATTTCGCGGGCAGTTCGAAGGCTGCGAGCGGCAGCGCGAGTGCCATCAGGATGGGGATGAGCTTGAAAATCATGAGTGGGGAAATTCGTTTGGATTCAGGGTGCGTCAAGGCTTGCGCCGCGAAACCAACGTTGCGCGCACGTCACCGATGAACGCCGCGGCGCGCAACTCCACAGGGACACGGTCGGTGTCGTCGCTGAGCCACATGGTCGCGTCGCTTTTCAGTTTTTTATACGGCTTCAGCTCCAGCGTGGTGCGGTCGATCTTCCGCATGCCGACGGTCACCTTGATCGTGTTCTGGCCGTTGTGCACCTCGCGGCCGAGCACGTTCACCCGGAGCAGATAGGGATTGTCGAAGGGGTGGAGCACCATCACCAGCTTGTCGCCCGTATCGAGCTTCTGGCTGCGGACGTGCAGCATCGCCGAGAAAATGTCATAGGTCGGGGAGAAGGGGAATTTGCGGTCCACCGTCTTCGAGGTGGCGCCCTTTTTGGTGGGCTTGGTGATCTCATGGCTTTCCGCTCCGGCCGCGTCATGGCGGACGGTCGTTGTCACCGTCTCCTTGTTGTCAGCCTCCACCGATTGGAAAAACTTCGGGCGCAGGGTCGCCGGATCCAGCTCCGACCAGAAGGAGTTTTGATAGGGAAACAACACCGCCGCCGCGCCCAGGCTCTTCGACGAGGACCGCACGACATAGGTGCCTGCCTTTTTCACATCCGGCGGCGCGAACTCGATGCGCGTCGTGCCGGAGTCGAACATCCCGTTCCAGCTCAACTGGTAGTCCAGGACCAAGGGCGCGGGTTTCGCCAAACCGCCGGGATTGGCCGCGGTAAGCTCGGCTTCCCAGGCCGGGGCGGCGATCGCCGGGACGGGAAGCAGGAAAAAGGGAACCGCGATCCACCGGATGAAGCTCATGCCGGTCGGACGGTAGCACCCGCGGGCTTATTCATCAAAGGGGAAGTCGATCACCGGTTCCGCGCGGGGCGGCAGCACGCCGGGACCGGTGCCGAAACTCGTGTCCGGCCGCTCCTCGCTCACCGGCATCGGCCGGAAGTCTTCGGAATGCGTGTCGATCTGGAACTGCATTTTCATCATGTCCCGGTTCGTTTCGGCCATCTGGTCGCGCAGGTCCTGATTCTGGTTCTCCAAGGTATTCAGCTTGGAGATCAGCGTTTCATAAAACTCCTTCTTGGAGCCTTCTTCTCCGCTTGAGGAGGCGGAGTGAGGCTTGGGCACCGATCGCGAGGCCACGGCTTGCTCAGCTTGTTGGATTGGCTTGGCCGCCGGTTTCACCGGCTCCGAGGTCTGCGGGATGGCGGCGGGTGCCACATTTGCCGGGACCGGAGCAATCCCGGACGCTTGCAGGTTGGCCGAAATTGGAAGCCCGTGGTCGACGGCGGCGACGAAGTTTTTCACCGACCACCAATGGCTGAGACTGGCGGCGGTCATCACGGCGAGAGCCGCTCCACAGATCAGGGGAATGGTCGGTGATTTCATCGTTTGCGGGCGGGTATGGCTTTGGGTGCTTGTTCCGGCATCAGGGCCGGTTCAGGTTTTGGGAGTGAAATCAGGAGCTGCTGGAGGCTGTCGATCGCGACACCGAGGCGCTTCGAGTCCTCATCGAGCTGGCGGATGGAATTGGAAAGGATCGCGCCAACCGTCGCTGTTTGCTGATAGCCGAGCGTCTTGTCATATCCCGGTTCGGAAATCGTGAAGACGGAGGCTCCGTCCGCGTCCGGCACCAGCAGGTGCGGCCGGATGCTGAGGGTGATCTTGGTTCCCGGGGAAAGCTCCACCTCGCGGGTGAAGGGCGGCGCGTGGTTCTTCGCTTCCAGGTGCCAGCCGGCGGGTGCCTGAGCCAGCGGTTTGGCAGGGAAGGGGGCCAGCAGCTTCACCTTCGTGGGATCGATCGCACCGATGCCGCCGTGCAATTTCTCCACGCGCACGGCCAATCCCTCTTCCTCTTTCCTAGGCTCTTCTTCCGGCAACGGCACGCCGGCTTCCGGCGCGTGACCGTCTTTGGGATGGCCATCCA
>CAXTTX010000018.1:14082-25703 GCA_964247045.1 uncultured Verrucomicrobiales bacterium
GCCATCCACCAGAGCGGTGCCTTCCGGCGGCCTGCCGTTCACAAAGACCGGGCTAACGGGAGCCGAAGGGGTCTCTGCGGGTTTTCCGGCTTCCGGAGCGGTTGCCTCAGGCGGCTTGTCAGAGCTTGCGGGTGGCGCGGCTTCCGGCTCCAGCACGACGGTCACCTCGTTGGAGGCCTTGTCGTTCTGGGTGAACTCCTGGATGGCCTCCAGCACCGGGTCCGCCTGTGGCTCCTCGGTGACGTTTTGCGCGATCACCGGCAGGGCGGTGACTGCCATGGTGAAAAGGATGGCGAGACGGGATCTCATTTTCCGGCGGGTTGGATTCGGATCAGCTCGTTCGTGTCGAGGCCGGCAGGGCGGGGGCTGTCAGCAGCGTCCTGTTGGTTGGTCGGCAAAGTCGGGCTATCCGCGCGAAGCTGGCCACCAGGGATGGACTTTTCAATCAGGCGGTTCCAAGACTCCAGCAGGACCACCCCTTCCGCGCGCAGCGTCTGGGATTTCTCCTGGTAGTCCGCCAGCCGTGAAAGCAATTCGCGTGCCTCCAGCACCTCCTCCGGCGTCCAGCGCAGGTTCCGGCTCTGGTAGAGCACCGGCACGTCCAGATCGATCTTGGAAACATGTCCACCCGGCGCTTCCGCCGTCAGGATGTGTTGCACGCGAAGGTTCGTCTGCTCGAAGGCCGCCCCCTGTGGCCCCGGCGGCTGCGCGCTCGCCCGCGGGCTTTCCTGGCCTTTCCCTGGCGCGGCGCTTCCAGCGGTTTCGCCCGGCAGCTTGTCGCGGCTTGGCATCAATCCGGCCTGCTTGACCGGTGCCGCTTGAGCCGCATGGGGTGTTTCCAATGAGGTCGCCAAGGCTGGCTTTCCCCCGAACATCGTCTCGGTGGGATTGGCCTGCGACGCCATGATCACCGGTTTGGTGATGTACATCAGGCAGAACACCCCGGCCGCGATCGTGCTGGCGCACAGCATCCAGGGATACGCCCGGTGGGCACCGCCGGATGAGGCGCGCCGGTTCGACTTCGAAAAGGATGCCGGTGGCGTCGGCGAAAGCGCCGCCGGGATTGACGGCATCGCGCTCTCGGTCGGCTTTTGGATGGCCGGTTCTTGGGCAGGCAAGGGCTTCATGGTTGGGGCATGGGCTTTTCCGTGACTTTCACCGTATCAATTTTCGGCTCGGCGGCGATCGCATAGCTCACGATGGTTTGATCCGAGACACCGGGAAAGGTGGTGATGGTCATCGACTCCCGGGTCAGCCGCAGTTGCCGCAGCATGCCTCCCGTGTTGCTCATCGCCTGCAAGCCGGGGATCACCTCCAGGGCTCCCGCTCCCTTGCGCTGCCGTCCGATCCCGTCCGAGCGGTAAATTTCAAAGGTCGTGTGCGCCTCTTCTTCCCCCTCTGCGGATACCCGGATCTTCACCCCGTCCGTGAACACCCGGAACGCGATCGGCTTCATGGGGATCGGCGTCATCTGGTCGCCCGTCAGTTTGAAATGCGATTGCAGCAGAAAATCGCCGACATGCTTGAACTCGGAGGCCTTGGCCACCGGCAGCACAGAAATCAGCAGGAGCAGTAGTGACAGGCGGCGCATTTATTCCCCGACGTCCCAGAGGGAGTCTTTGGTACTGCCGGACGGGTCATAGGTTTGGCCTGAACCGGCGTTTACGACGGGGGGAGAGACGTTGACGATGATGCTGAGGTTCGCGCCCGACAGGGGCTTGACGGTTGGCATCACCGTGATGTTGTTCGGCATGTAGGGCAGGATCAGCGTGCTGGTCAGGTCCGCGACTGAAACCGTCGGGTTGTCCGCCAGATACATCCGCTGGGCCACGTAAACCGCGCGCAGTTGCTCGGACGCCGCCCTGCCCAGTTTCCACTCGTCCATCTTGCCGGACGTGAAAAGCCCGATCTTGATCAGCGCGAGCAGCACCAGGATCACGACCGTCATCTCCAGCAGCGTGAAGGCGCTGCGGTTACCACGGGGTGGACGCGGGATTTTCATGACTTGGAAAGGTTTAAGTTATTTAGTTTTGCTTGAAAAGCCGGAAATCAAAAGCATCTCACCCTTTGAGCAGTTTCAGGGCCTCCATCGCGTTCTTCCGGAATTCCGGGTCATCCAGCAGGCTCTTGAGGTAGAGCAGGGCGAAAAACGCGCAGATGCAGAACACGATGACGGTCACGATCAGCCAGGTCACCGATTTGTCCTTCGGCGCGATGAACGGGACGAACCACGCGTCCCGGTCCACGATCTGGGTCGTGTACATCTGGCTGTTCTCCTTCAGGTGGGCGATCAACTCGTCCGCGGCCTTGCTGCTCACGGCGACGAAAAGGTGCTTGTAGCGCTTGCCGGGAATATCCTCCACCTCCACCACGCGGACGCCGGCCGGTATCAGTTCCGGCGGGCGCAGCGTCTGGATATGCGTCTCGTAGACAAATGACTCCCGCAGCCAGCGGTCGAATCGGGTGAGTTGCATGACTTGGATTCCTTTGGGGTTACATTCCGCTTTGCATCATCTTCGGACCCATCAGGAAGATGGGCAGGAAGGTTCCCACGAAAACCGCCGCGATCAGGCCGACCGCGATGATCAAAACCACGAAGCTGATCGCCGCGGCGAAAGTATTCATGTGGTTCTGCAAGTCCTCTTCGTACATCTCGCACAACATCTCGAGCTGCGCGTCCAGCGAGGCGGACTTCTCGCCGATCGCCAGCATGTGCGTCACCTGCGAGTCCACCGAGGTGTACTTCGCGAAGGCCGTCGAAAGGGGCACGCCGGAGTGCTCGTACTTGTCCGCGGCCGTCCGCAGTTCATCGTAGAAGGGCGTGTTCCTCACGCTGTTCGCGGAAACCCGGATCGATTTCGCCAGGTTGATCCCGTTGGAGTGGAGCAGCTTGATCGTTGAAATGAAGGTCATCTGGCGCAGCGACATCACCAGCAGCCGCAGCAGCCGCCACTTGGACATCACGAATCCCAGGATCACGTTCCGCACGTGCGGGGACTTCCAGATCGTGATCGCGATGCCGATGATGGAGAGAACGAAAATATGCCACACGGATTGCGTGAAATGGCTCACCTTGAAGGAAATCGCCGTCATGCCGTCCGGCTTCGCGCTCACGCCGAGGAGCATCTCCTCCACCTGCGGCACGATCTTCACCTGCGAGGTAATGAACGCGCCTGTCAGCACGCAGATGATGATGCCAGGCGTGATCGTCGCCTTCTTCAATTGCTTCTGGAAGAAAAGTTCGCCCTTCATCCGGTGCGCCAGCGATTGGAACGCATAGTGCAACTGGCCCGCGTCGGAACCCGCCTGGATCAGACCGATGACCGTCTCGCTGAAGCGTCCCGTGCGGCGGAAGGCCTCGTGCACGTTGATGCCTGCGTTGATGTCCTCGCGGATCTGCAGGAGCGCCTCGACCATGGCCTTGTTAGGCAGGCCGTGGGAATAGTACTTCAGCGCGTCCGCCGTGTTGATCTGCGCTCGCAGCATCGAGCCGATGCCGCGGAACAGGTCCACCATGTCCTTCTTGCTGAATTCCTTGATCCTCTTCGGCTTGTTCAGCGCGGCCTTCAGTCCCTTCTGCACCGGGGAACCGGGCTTGGCGGGGGCGCCCTTTGCAAGGGCTGGCGTGTCGGCGGTGGTGGTGGCGCTAGTCATCGGTGTAGGTCATGTCGATAACCTTGCTGACGGCGGCAAGGTCGGTTTTTCCATCGCGGAGCAGCCGCAAGCCGCTGCGGCGCAGGTTCGGCAGGATGCCTTCCTCCGCGACGCGTACTTCAAGCTCATAGGGTGTCATCTCACCCTTCGAAAGCATGTCGGAAACCTTGGGCGTGATCGGGATGATCTCCAGGATCGCCGTCCGGCCGCTGTAGCCGGAATTCCGGCACTCCGCGCAGCCGCCCGTTTTCGCGACGTAGATCGGTAGATTCGCCCAGGAATCATCCAGGCTGAAGGTCTTCCGGTCATGCTCGTCGATGCCGGTCGCCGTCTCCTTGCAATAAGGACACAGCAGCTTCACCAGACGTTGCGCGCATGCGGCCTTCAGGGTCTGCGCGATCTTCCACCGCTCCACCCCGAGCTGTTCGAAACGCTCGATGATCTGCGAGGCACGCGGGGTGTGGATGGTGGTGAGAACCTTGTGACCCGTAACTGCGGCCTCGATCGCGAGTTCCGCGGACTCCAGGTCCCGCACCTCACCCATCAGGATGATATCCGGGTCGGAACGCATGAAGGACGCGATCATCGGCTTGAATTCCTTCGCGCTTTTCAAGTCGCAGTGCGTGATGCCGGGGACCTCGTCTTCCACCGGGTTCTCCAGCGTCAGGATGTTCACTTCCGGGCGGTTCAGTTCCCGCAGGATGGCGTTCAGCGTGGTCGATTTGCCCGAGCCCGTCGGACCTGACATGACGATGATTCCCGCGGGAATCTTCATCACCTTGTTCAGCGCGAACATGGTCTCGTCGTCGAAGGCCAGCGTGCCCTTGCCCAACGTCACGTTGATGTTGCTCTTGTCGAGCAGACGCATCGTCACGTGATAGCCGCGGTAAGTACGGTGGCGCTCGTAGCGGATGTCGATGGGGCGGTGGAAATAGGAGATCGTGAAACGGCCGGAAATGCCGGGATGCGTGTTCCGGATCTCCGTCGGCAGCTTCATCAGGTTCAGCAGGAAGGCATCCAGGCGATCCTTCAGCTTCATCGGGATCTCCACCTTCGGGCCGATGTCACCATCCACCCGGAAGCAGTAATAAAAGGTTTCCTTCTCCACCTTGAAGTGGATGTCGGATGCCCGGGTTCTAACGGAATCCGCCATGATCGTCGCGATCAACTGTGCCATCGGCTCCGCGTAATCGGTCGTCACGTCGAAGTCATGGATACCATCGTCCATGTCCTCGACGTCGATGGCTTCCAGCTCCGACTTGCTCGGGCCGTTGTTGGTCGCCACGGACTCGATCGCGCGGGAGATCTCGGACGCGAGCGTCACGATCTTGATGATCTCCATGTCCGGGAAACGCGGTGCCAGGTATTCCTCCGGCAGCGGGCTCCACGGATTCGCGATGGCCACGATGATCGTGTTGTCACCGGAAAGGCACAGCGGCGCGAAGAAGCCCCGCGTCATCACCGTCGAGTCGCAGGTCGCGTGCAGCGTGCCATCGCAGAACTCCGCGACTTTCGGGAAAAACGGCAGGCCGTTGATCTTCGCGATCGCCGCCATGAAGCTGTAGCGCGTCACCCGGTTCGGGACCTGGTCTTGCGCGAGTTCCGAGTAGCTCGGATCGTGCCCGCCCAGCTCGCTCATGATGCGGCGGCTGATCAGCTCGTTGAAGGATATGCCGTCAAACTCGATCATAGTTCGAAGTGTTTGCGGGTGAGGAAAGTCCAGCTCTCGTAGTCCAGCCGGGCCACGGTGACGAAGGGGCGGATGCCAAAGCGCTTGAAGACCACGGTGCGGATCTCCTCCGCAAGGATCGCGGCAGCCACGGGGTTCGCGGACGCGGTGCCCACCGCATCCGTGTCTTCCGCGTAGATCACCGGGGAAAGCAGGATCCGCGCGACCTTGTGCAGCCCGTCGAACGAATCGTAGAAGGCGGACGGGGCAATCAGCTTGCCCGCGAACGGCACCAGCGGCGCGTAAGGTGACAGCGTCGTGGCCACCTTGTCGCCCAAGGCCAGGATCGCCTGGCTCAGGTGTTCCTCGTCGTGGCCCTGCACGCGCGCCAGCACTTCGATGAAGTCGGCGCCCTTGGCGAAGCCCCGCCAGCACTTCGAGCAGGTCGGAGGGCTTTTCACGCGCGTGATACTCGCGGGCCGTGGACATCGCCTGGTTGATTTCGGAGCCGGTGGCCGCGCGGGCCTCCTGGACGGCACTTGCGGTGCGCTCCAGGCAGACCTCCGCGAAGGTCCACAGATCTCCGTCCCGCGTTGCGGACGGGGGTTCCTGTGCTGCTAGAAACGGGGAGCCTTGCATGATTCGGGGGAAAGGATGACTTCGTCCGGGGAAACGAAGAAGAAGGGGAATGGGTTATTTGCCGCCGGTCCCGCGGGTGCTGAAGCGGGGCGCGCCGCGCGTCGTGGTGGAATAGTTGGGAGCGGGCTCGGGCTCGGGAAGCGACTTCAGCTCGTCCGCGCGCGGATAGTAGGGTGCCTGGTTCGGCTGCATGGAGCGGATGGTCCGCTTCAGGTTGGGCTCGTGCGCCGGGCCCGGGTTGTCCTGGTCCACCCAGTTGTAGTCGCAGTCGAGCTGGTCGGTCGTTTTTTTCATCTGCTTCCTGGACCCGTTGGTGGCGGCGTTGCTCGTCGGGTCGTACGAAGTTGGCGTGACGATGAAGACCAGGCTTGTTTGCTCCTTGGTGGCTTCCTTGCTCTTGAAGAAGAAGTTCAGGAGCGGCACATCGCCCAGCAGCGGCACCTTCGTCTTGGAGTTGGATTGGGCTTCCCCGTAGAAGCCACCCACGATCAGCGAATTCCCGTCCGGCACCCGGGCCAGCGTTTCCACCATCGACTCGGTCACCCGTGGATACCGGTTTCCGGTGACGCTCACGATCTGCTCGACGATCTGCGCGGACCGCGGGCGCAGCTTCATCCGCACCGTGCCGTCCGGCAGCAGCGTCGGCGTGACCACCAGCGAGATGCCGATTTCACGGTGCTTGTCCGGCTGGTCATCGATCGACTTGTCCGAAGCGTCGATCTTGTAGCGGACTTCTTCCGTGACCGTCGGCGCACCGGTGCTGTTCTGCGTGGTCGTCGAGGTGATGATCGGAATCCGGTCGATGATCGAGATCGTCGCCTGTTCGTTGTCCTCGGTGATGAGGGTCGGGTTGGAAACCTGGCGGGCAAGTCCACCGTCCGCCAGCAGGCGCAGGACGCCGGCGAGCTGTGCCGGGTTGAGCACCAGGTTGGAGTTGGAGGGGACCGCGAATGCGGGCGTTCCGGCCACGGCCGGGATACCCGTCAGGTTCATCGGCAGGCCGAAGATGGATCCCAGGTCGCGGGTCAGGGCGATCGGCATGCCGGTCGCTCCCAGCGAGCTGGACCAGTTCATGCCCACCCTTTGGGCCGCCGTGCTGTTGATGCGGAGG
This sequence comes from uncultured Verrucomicrobiales bacterium, assembly GCA_964247045.1. Taxonomy (GTDB): domain Bacteria; phylum Verrucomicrobiota; class Verrucomicrobiia; order Verrucomicrobiales; family Akkermansiaceae; genus Luteolibacter. The sequence continues at coordinate 21,156 of CAXTTX010000018.1, forward strand.
ATCTTCGTTTCAACGATGATCTGGCCCTTCGCCTTGTCGACGCCATGCAGCATTTCGCGCACCTGCTCGATCCGGTGCGCCGAGTCGATGATGACGATCGTGTTGGTCTTTGGCTCGAAGTTCACGATGCCCGTGCCCGGGCTCAGCATCGGCTTCACCAGCAGGAGGATTTGCTCCATGTCCGTGGGACGCAGGTATTTGAGCTGGTAGTGGAACTCCATGCTCGGCAACTGGCTCAACTGCGCCTGGGTCAGCGCGTAGATGGTGTTGCCCTTGGTGTGCAGGGAAAGACCGTACATGAACGCCAGTTCCTCCATCTGTTGGAGCGGGTTGCCGTCGTTCAGGTGCCCCGTCACCAGGTAATCGGGTCCGGAGATCTTGGTGTTGTGGAAATACTGCCGGTTCGCGGACTTCGCCAGGAATTGGAAAATGTCATTCAGACCCGCATCCTTGATGATGAAGCCTTCGTCGGACTTCTGCATCTCCTGCTTCTGTTGCTCGAGAGGGGCGAAGGGCGCGGGTTCCGCGGCACCGGGTGCGCCCTCCCCCGGCGTCCCGGGGAGTGCGGGGATCTCCGTCGGCGGAGGTCCTTCGGAAGGTTCTTCGGCCGGCGCGTTGGGGTCCGCGGGCGGAGCGAGGGTCGAGGCCAGTTCAGCCGATTGCTCCGCCGGGGTGGGGGTAGCTTCGATCATGGGCGGCTCGCCGGGGGACTGCGCGTGGGTCATTCCGCTCGCCAGCAATGCGGCGGAAAGTGCAAGGGATTTCACGGCTTTCATGTTGGGATGTTAGGTAAACGTTATCGGGACTCGGGTGGCGCCAGGCCGGGCTCGGTGGGCTCAAGGTCGATGGGAGATTCGCTGCCGTCGCGCATCATACCGGGAGCGGTGATGCTGCCTTTGTTGCCCATCGTCATGCCCGGAGGCAGGACTTCCAGGGTGCGCTCGGCGGTTTCCCCGCTGTCCGCGTTGCGGAAGCTGATGGAGCGGGACGTGACATCCACGACTTCCGCGCGGATGGACTTGCCCCGGAAGCGCAGTGGCAGGATTTGCCCCACCTTCACCTGGCGGTCCTTGATCAGGAATTTCTTTTCCTTCGGCATCACCGCGTTCACCTCGATGAAGCGGACGATCTCGGAAAACGGGGTCACTTGCGCTTGGGTCACGCGCTTCGTCGTCGGAGCAGCGCTTTTTTTGACGACAGGCTTCGCGTCGGGATCCTGCATTTGAGCGAAGGGATCGCGGGCGCGGGAGCGGGACAGGAATACCGAGGACTGTGCGGCGAGGTAACCTTCCAGGTCCGGTGGCGATACGTAGCGGGATGGCGTCGTTGCGGCCGGGCCGGGTTCCTTCGGTGCCGCGATCACCGGCTTCTCTTCCTTCGGCAAATGCCTGGATTCGGAAGGTGTTAGAACTTTCGTGTCGAAGTTCGCCGCCGATTGCGCGTGCGCGACCGGTATCACCGCCACTCCAAGGCAGCCGAGGCAGAGCTGGATCAGTTTTCCCATACGGTGTAGGTGACTTGGAAGTTCAGGAGGGAGGAGAGGGTGGAGCTCGGGTCGATCTTCATCTCGGTGAGTTGCAGTTGCGGCATCCGGGTTTCCAGTTCCAGGAACGCGCGCTGCATCGTCCGGAATGTTCCCCGGAACGCGATGCTGATTTGCGAGGAACTCTGCGCCGTCACCGTGCCGAAGCCCGTCTTGGCCTGCGTCCGCTCGAAGGCTTTTTGCTGGTATTCCTTCGCCGGCAGATGCTCGGCGATCTCGCGCAGGTTGGTGGTCACCGCGCTGGCCGTTTCCTGGGCAAGGAGGTTCGACCAGCGGTCCATGTGCTGGCGCTGGCGCGTCACCTGGGCCTCGATCTCCAGGCCTTCCAAGCGGCTCTTCTCATAGGCCTTGTAGTTCATCATCTTGTTGTCGAAGGAGGAAACCATCTTCGACTTCAACATGAAGCAAACCCCGACCAGCGCGCCCATGGCGACGATTGGCAGGACAATCCCGAAGATGATGATGGTCTGGCGGTACAGATGCATGGCTCAGTTGGGGGCTTTGGATGCGGTGAGGGCCATCGGATCCGTGGCCTCGAAGCGCTGGGTGATCGTCAGGTCGAAGGTGAAGGGATAGGTCGATTCGTCCGCGTCGTCGGTTTCTTCCGGCGGTGTCGATTTGAAGGTGCCGTTTTCCTGCGTCCTCACGTTCACGACGATGTTCCGGTTGCCCGTCGTCGGGTTGTAGGAGGCATTGCCCGTGATCCGCGCGATTTCGGAGAAGTGGGCGGAGATTCCTTCCCGCGTGTTCAGCGTGTTCAGGAATTCCAGCGCCTCGTCGCGGGCGTAGCCCGTGATCTTCCATTCCTTCACGAATCCCACCGTTTGCTTGCCGGGGGCGGCTTCCGGCTTCACGGCGTGCGTGTAGGTTTTCGCCAGCATGCCGCCGCCTTCCGGGAACATGCGCGAGAAGGACTCCATGGCTGCCCAGGCTTTCGACCGGTCGTCCATCAGGTTGTTCCAGTGCGCCGCCTTTTTGCCTTCCGTGGTCAGCTTCGTCAGCCGGCCTTTCGCCGCGTCCGCCTGGCTCGGGTCAAAGGCCCATTCCGGCCGCCTCACCAGGTCGATCACGCCGAAGCCAAAGTAGGCGATCGCCAGCACGGCGATGCCGAACAACGCCACCCGTGCCAGCCGCAGCCCCTTCAAAAGACGCATTTCCGACCGGCTCGGATAAATCTCCATGATGTCCTTCGGCGTCGGCAGGAAGTCTTGCAGCGCCCACTTCTCGTCGCGCAGCACCGTGAAGGTGTGGCTGTTCAGCGCACCCTCGGCGGGAACTCCCGGCTGCGTGGAAATCACGGCTTCGGGGCACCAGGACGGCACCGCGTCCGGCTGTAGGGTCTGGATCACTTCCACTTTGCTGGACGTGAAGGAAATCCTCAGGTCCGCGTCCAGCGTGGTGTCCACGTTCGATCCCAGCGGCCACAGGAAAAGCTCGGGGTCCACGAATTCGAGCGACGCGTTGGTCGTCGCCAGCGCATTGCGGAAATTTGTCGGCCGTCGCACCCCGCGGTGCTGCAGCGTGCGCACCAGTTTCAGGTCCGCGTGCTCGTTGAAGAACGCCAGCGCCGTGAACCAGGGGTATTGCAGGATCGCCACGAAGGGTTTGCCGGGTGTCGGCGTGATCACTTGGCCCAGACCCATGATCGCCACCAGCGGCGAACTCAGCACGTGCGTGATGACCGGGAAATTCTCCGCTTCTCCGGCTTGGCGGAGCAGGGTCACCAGTCCCTCGTATTGTCGGGAGATCGTGATCGTCGTGCCGATCGTCGAACTGCCTGCGGCAGGGTAGGGAATCACGCGCCAGGAAGATTGGTCCGCTTGGATCGAGGAATCTTCCAGGATCGAGCCGGGGTCCTGCACCGCCGCGTCGCGCAAGTCGGTCAGGGCGCCGGGATTGTCGAGTTCCGGCTTCAGTTCGGTGGTCGCGAATTCGTCCGCGACATGCAGGATCACTCCGAGCGAGGTCGCGCCGTTGGACCGCGCGTACCGCAGCGCTTCCGAAACCACGGATTGCATCCGCGTCGCGTCATGGAGGATCTCGTCGTTCAGCGAGGGACCGGCCGTCCATTGGGACTTGCGGCGGTCATGATAGAAAGTGGTGATGCTCGCTCCATCCAGGCGGACGTGGAGTTGCACCGCGAGTTCCAGGGCTTCTTGATACCAGGCTGGGTTACTCGCGCGGGTTGTGTTGCGCAGGATCGAGCACGCTTGCCCGAACTGCTGCAGGACATTCAATGATGCCGGATGTTGGAAAGTGGCCAAGGGACTGGGATGTAGGAAAGTTCATGGCGGGACTGGGGGGTGGTTCCGGTAACCAGGGGGTGTGTTCTGAAAGGGGAACGGTCCGCCCGCCATGGGCAGGTGGACCGTGGAATTTCATCTCCTCACGGAGATTGTCCGGGATTTCACCATTCGGCGTAGGACCCCGCGGTCGGACCGTAGTCGGCCGTCGCGGTGGCGTCCGCGTAAGCGGCGATGAGATACAGCGTGCCGATCGCGGGAACGGCTGCACCATAGGTGTAGGTCACGTCCGTGTTCGGAGGGCTGACGCTATTCAGATACTTGCCGGTTCCGACGATGTCGGTGGAGGCAAGCGCGTCGCCGATGGCGAGACCACGCACGTTGGTGTGGGCACGCACGGCTTGCTGCACGTTGCGGATGTTGAGGATGTTCGCGGCACGGTCCGAACCCTTCTTCCAGGCGCGGGCGCCGATGAAGAGGATCGAGATGAGCGAAAGCAGGACGAGGATGACGACCGTCAATTCGAGCAGGGTCATACCGGCCGTGCGCTTCGTGGTATTGGTAAGTTTCATTAATTGATATTTCTTTGATGTGTGGTTCTTTCGATTCCCTTTGCAGGGCGCTTTACCATTCGGAATAGGAACCGGCGGTCGGACCGAAGTCCGCCGTGGCCGCCGCATCCGTGTAGGTGGCGATCAGATACAGGGTGCCCATCGCCGGAACCGCAGCGCCATAGGTATAAGTCACGTCCGTATTGGGAGG
>CAXTTX010000019.1:0-14155 GCA_964247045.1 uncultured Verrucomicrobiales bacterium
AGTGCCTCCAGGAGCATCTTCCAGGAACACGCCCAGCACTGGTTCGTGACCCAGACTGACATCGACACCCCGCGGTCGAAATCCACGATTGCTCCCTACACCCAGTCCATGCTCGGCATGCCGGAATGGAACTCGGGTGGCCCCAGTGAGCGCAACCAGGCTTCCTCGGACTTCTGGAACGGCACCAACTACCGCTTCATCAACGGCGCTCCGAACACCGCCGTGGCCCTCACCGTGATCCTCATGGGTGGCCGCTCGAGCCTCAACCAGGAGTCCTTCTTCCGCTACATCATCGAGCGTTACTATCCGCTCAAGGGCGGCTCCGCGGGCGGCATCATTCCCAACTACTCGGATGAAGTGTCCTATTTCACCCGGGACATGTGGAACGCCTACATCGGCGGCGGCACCGACATCCCGACCGATCCGCCAGTTCAAATGGCGATCGGCTCCCGCATCGAAACGATCCGCAGCACCAATGTCCGCATCGTCGGGTCACTCACCGGGACCCTCATGGGGGTCCAGGCGACTGCTTCCACCGGCACCATCGTCGCCGGCCCGGTGACCGCCGACAGCATCACTTGGTGGCAGGTGAACTACGACAACGGTGCGGACGGCTGGAGCGGGGGAGACAACTTCATTATCTCCACGACCACCGCTCCCTCGTCGCCCTCGGCCCCCACCGGCCTCCGCGTGATCAAGGAGTGATTTACCCTCCGCGATAACCCCGGATTTCATGACGCGCGGAGCAATCCGCGCGTTTGCCTTGCCCGGTCATGACAAAAACAGTCCCCCCCTCCCGCGGACCCGTCCGGGTCCTCTACAGTTTCCCGCTCAAGCTCGGCGCCGGCCGCGTCTGCTGGACCGCCTGGCAACACGTCCTTGGCCTCGACCGGGCCGGTGCCGAGGTCACCGCCGTGATCGGTTCACTCGCGAAGCAGCCGCCTGCCGGCGTGCGCGTGAAGCGGACCTTGAGCCTTGGCCGCTACCGCCTGCCCTACCGGCTTCTCGGCATGCGGCGCACTTCCATGCTCCACGACTGGCTCACCTCGAAGTGGCTGAAGCGCAACGCGGACAAGATCGACGTGGTTCACGTCTGGCCCCAGGCCGGCCTGCGGACCATCCGCATCGCCCGCGAACTGGGGATCCCCGTTCTAACAGAACGGCCGAATGCCCACACCGAGTTTGCCTACCGCGTCGTCGGCGAGGAATGCGACCGGATCTCCTTCAGCCTGCCGGAAGGCTACGAGCACAAGTTCGATGCGGACTGCCTCGCCCTGGAGGAAAAGGAGTACGACGAGTGCGACTACATCCTGTGCCCATCGGACTTCGTCGCCACCACCTTCCTGGACAAGGGCTTCGCCCCGGAAAAACTCCGCCATCACCACTACGGTTATGACAAGACCCTCGTCTGGCCCGGCAGCCAGAACGCGGAAGAGGGCAGGGGACTTGTGGCCATCTATGTCGGCCTTTGCACGCCCCGCAAGGGCCTCCACTACATTCTGGAGGCATGGAAAGCCTCGGAAGCCGGCAAGACCGGTCGCCTCATCGTCTGTGGTGGCTTCGTTCCCGGTTACCGCGAGAAACTCGGTGCCCTCTTGGAACAGCCCGGCGTCGAGGTGCTCGGCCACCGCGACGACATTCCCGATCTCATGCGCCAGGCCGATGTTTTCCTCCTCTCTTCCGTCGAGGAAGGCAGTGCCCTGGTGACTTACGAGGCGCGTGGCTCCGGCTGCGTCCTCTTGGTTTCCGAAGCTTCCGGCGCGAAATGCCGCCACGGTGAAAATGCCCTCGTCCACCCGGTCCGCGATGCAAAGGCGCTCGCCGGCCATCTCGACATGATTCACCACGACCGCGCCCTGCTCGCCAAAATGCGCGCCGCTTCCATGGAGTCGCTCGACGACCTCACCTGGACCGCCGCCGGCTCCACGCTACTCGATATCTATCGGGGTGTCGTGAAAAACTGATCCCCCTCCGGGACCAACCCTTTCCACCCCTGAACATCCGTGATTTCCATCGGACACCTCCGTAAAAGACTCGGCAAGGTCAAGGCCGTCGTCCTCGACCAGTGGCCCTATCGCGGCAAGGTCAGCGCCATCCCTGCCAACCGCGACCGTTATCGCCCGTTCCTGCGCAATCTGCCGCCGCTGCCGCCGTTCCGGGGCAACATTTATGAACTCCACATGCTCTGCGGCCACCGCGACGTGGACATGGGCATCTGGGCCAGCTGGAGCATCATGCGCTTCCTCGATGGCAAAGCCCGCCTCTATGTCCATTCGGACGGCACGCTGACCGAAGAAGACGAGGTTTTCTGGAAAGAGATCATCGGCGAGGTGGTCGTCATCGACCGCAAGGAAAGCGACGCCGTTGTCGAAGAGGCTCTCGCGAAAAAGGCCCCGCAGCTCTACCCTTGGCGCTGTTCCAATTGGGCGAGCGCGCAACTGGTCGATGTCCACTTCTTCGGCGAGGCACCCGTCCTCCTCATCATGGACTCCGACGTCCTCACCTTCTTCCGTCCGGATGAAGTCGTTGATGCCCTCACCGCGTCCACGCCCCGCTTCTCCTGGTGCATGGATCTCCGCGATGCCTATTCCGCCCCGGCGGAAGTCCTCTTTGAAATCACCGGCCGCCGGATTCCCCGCAGGCTCTGTGCGGGCTTCCTCGTTAGCCCGCGCCTCGGTATGGAGGACTTCCTCACCCTCGACAAGGACATGGCTGCCATTGATGCGGACCACCGCGTTTCCGTCGGCCACTTCTGGTCCTGCCAGACTTACTACGCGCTCGTCGCCAGCAAATTCCCCGGGTCGGCACCGTTCTCGCCCATCTATTCGAACACCGCGGGCAGGACGAATCCCGAGCAGATCCTCCGCCACTACGTCGGCATCCCGCGTGTCCGCTTCCGCTACTTCGCGGAAGGTCTCGCCCGTCTCACCCGGGAAATCTTTCCCGCATGAATCCCGCGGCACTTGTATTCTTCCTGGTCGTCGCGGTGGCTTTGTTTGCCGTCCCCCGGAGGCTTGCACCCGTCGTCCTTCTGATCGGGTGCTGCTACATGACCATGGGCCAGAGCCTCAAGCTCGGCCCTGTTAGCCTGCCGATCTTCCGCATGCTCATGTTCTGCGGGGTCACCCGTGTGCTCATAAAACGCGAGTTCGCCTATACGGGCCGCAATGGTCTCGATTGGCTGATGATCATCTGGGCGATCTGGCTGATGTTCGCCAGCTTCTTCCATTTCGACCGGGAAGGCTCCGGCCCTAAGTACACCGCGGGCGTCGTCTTCACCGTCGGCTCGGTTTATTTCCTGTTCCGCAACTGGATCCGCAACGCCGATGAAATCGCGGACTTCGCCAAGGCCATCGCTTTTATTCTCATCCCCGTGGCCATCGAAATGGGCACCGAGCGGGTCACCGGCAAAAACATGTTCTCCGTCTTCGGCTACGTGAGCGAAAACGTCCTCGTCCGTGATGGGAAACTCCGCGCCCAAGGCCCCTTCGGCCATGCCATTCTCGCCGGCACCGTCGGCGCCGTTTGCTTCCCCCTCATGATTGGAATCTGGCACCGCCACCGCAAGGCGGCCATGATCGGCATGGGAGTCTGCCTGTTCATGATCTTCGCTTCCGCTTCCAGCGGCCCCATCATGAGTCTCATCATCAGTATCGGCGCGGTCATGCTTTGGAAGGCCCGCCCCTTGGTCGCTTGGCTCCGCTGGGCGCTGGTCGGCGTTTATATCGGTGCGGAGATTTTCATGGAGCGCCCCGCCTACTATCTGATTTCCAAGATCGACATCACCGGTGGCAGCACCGGCTGGCACCGCTCCAGACTCATCGAGGCCACCTTCCAACATTTCGACGAGTGGTGGTTCGCCGGCACGGATATCACGCGCCACTGGATGCCGGAAGGCGCTCCCATCGGCAAGTACCTGACCCATATCGATATCACCAACTACTACATCTCCTGGGGCGTGCTCGGCGGCTTGGCCTGCATGCTGCTCGTCGTCTTCATGCTCGTCACCGCCTTCCGTTACGTCGGGAAAATCCTCAGGAACGAGAATCTCCGTCAGGAGGACGAGTTCATGGTCTGGTGCCTCGGTGCCGCACTCATGGGCCACACCGCCACCAGCATCTCCGTCGCCTATTTCGACCAGTCGATGATCTTCTTCTGGCTCAGCATCGCCGTCGTGGCCTCGATGTATTCCAGCGTCACCTCGGAGGAGGCCGCTTACGAGCGGGTGGAGGAGGAGATGTTTTTCGAAGAGGGTGGGGGACAGCGCGCTTATCCCTATTGATCGTCCTCCGGTTTCCTGTTCCCATTTTTTTTCGCTGATGGTTTCCGTCATCATTCCCACCTACAACCGCATTGCCACCATTGCCCAGGCGGTGGACAGCGTGTTGGCCCAGACCTGGCCGGACATCGAGATCATCATCGCCGATGATGGCTCCACGGATGGCACTTGCGAGAGCCTCGCCCGCTACGGCGACAAGCTCCGCATCGTCAAGCAAGCCAACAGCGGCCCCTCCGCCGCCCGCAATCTCGGCGTGTCCGTCGCGAACGGTGACATCCTCGCCTTCCTTGATTCGGACGACGCTTGGCTACCGGAAAAAATCGAGCGCCAGGTCCGCGTCCTCGAAAAGGGCGGCAAAAGCGTTCCCTGCTGCATCTGCAACGCCGTCCTGGACACCCACTCCGGCCAGACCGTCACCTCCTTCGATGCTGCTGGCATCAAAACCGAGCTTGAGGAAGGCTTCATCCTGAACCCTTCCCACCTCCTCGCCACCCGCTTCCTCCTCTTCAATCAGGTCGTCGCCGTCCGCCGCGAGGTCTTCAACCGCATCGGCGGCTTTAACAAGGATCTCTGGCTGCTGGAGGACCACGACCTCGCCCTCCGCCTTTCCATCCAGGGCAAGTGGGGCTTCGTCAAAACCCCGCTCGTCATGAAATACGAGTCGGAAGGCAACCTCGGCGGGGAAGCCCGCAAGGACCACCTTGGCCACCTCGCCGCTGTCGAAAAGGTCCTCAGCATGTTCCTTACCGAGCAGTCCCACATCAGTTCCTCGCTCCGTCTCGAGGTCGAGCGCGAGCGCCAGACCCTCCGCGATGCCATGCGCGCGTCCAGGCTCTCCGCCAGCCCATCTGCTCCCAAGGCCATGCTTGGCAAGGCCATGCTCTTTACCCAACGTCTCAAGAACGCCGCCCGCAGGCGCTCCCGCTCTTGGCCTTCCGCCGAGGTTGCCCCTCTCTACTCCTGAAACACCTTTCTCCCACCCTCACACCCCCACATGAACGAAATCACCATCGAAGCAGGCCGCGCCGAACGCCAGTACTGGCACGATCTCTGGCGCTATCGGGAACTCTTCTACTTCCTCGCCTGGCGCGATATCCTCGTCCGCTACAAGCAGACCGTCATCGGCATCGCCTGGGCGGTCTTCCGCCCCGTGCTCACCATGATCATCCTCACCGTGATCTTCAGCAAGGTGGCCAAAATGCCCGTTCCGGACGGCATCCCCTACGCCATCCTCGTTTTCTGCGGCATGCTCCCTTGGCAGTTCTTCGCCACCGCCTTCGCGGAAAGCGGCAACAGCCTCGTCGCCAACTCCGGCATGATCTCCAAGGTCTACTTCCCGCGCCTGGTCGTCCCCGTCAGCAGCGTCATCACCAGTTTTGTCGATTTCCTGATCTCCTGCGTGATCATGGCCGTCATGATGATCTGGTATCGTGTCGCTCCCGGCATGAACCTTCTGGCCCTCCCGCTCTTTGTCTTTCTCGCCTTTGCCACCGCCTTTGGCGCCGGACTCTGGATTTCCGCCCTCATGGTCCGCTATCGCGATTTCCGCTTCATCGTGCCCTTCGTTGTCCAGTTCGGCCTCTACGTTTCGCCCGTCGCCTGGGCCAGCTATGTCGTTCCGGATGAATGGCGTCTGGTGTTTTCCTTGAATCCCATGGTCGGCGTCATCGACGGCTTCCGCTGGGCCATCCTGGGAATGGAAATGCACTGGTCCAGCCTCTTCATTTCCATCGCAGGCGTGATCCTGATGATCATCACCGGCATCTGGTATTTCCGCCGCACGGAGAAGACCTTCGCCGACGTGATCTGATCTACCCCGGCCCCCGGCGGGCCGATAATCCTTCTTGGTAAGGGCCTTGGCTTGGGTCTAAGGTCCTTTCCAACAACCGGATTTCAAGATTTGAAAGAGACTCAGGAAGCCAAAGAACCGGCGCGGAAGACGCGGATCGCCATCATCGGCATGGGCTATGTGGGCCTGCCGCTCTCCCTCCAGTTCGCCAAATCCGGCGTCGAGGTCGTCGGCGTCGACATTGATTCCGCGAAAACCGACCGCCTCAACCGCGGTGAAAGCTACATCAAGCACATCCCCTCCGGGACCATCGCCGCCGCCCGTGACGAAGGGTTCTTTTCTGCAACCACCGACTTTTCAGTCGTTTCCGGCGTCTCCGCCGTCATCATCTGCGTCCCCACGCCCCTTGGTAAAAACCGCGATCCGGACATTTCCTACGTCCTCGACACCGGCCGCGCCATCGCCCCGCACCTTGCGAAGGGAACGCTCGTCGCCCTCGAATCCACCACCTATCCCGGCACCACCGACCAGAATCTCCTCAAGGTTCTCGAAGAAGGCTCCGGCATGACGGCCGGGACGGATTTCCACCTCGCCTACTCCCCGGAACGCGAGGATCCCGGTAATCCCGCCAGCAAGGTGGGGGAGGTTCCCAAGCTGGTCGGCGGTCTCACCGAAGCCTGCTTGGAAAAGGCCCTCGGCCTCTACGGCCACGCCGTCAAGAACCTCGTCCCCGTCTCATCCTGCCGCGTCGCGGAGGCGGCCAAGCTGCTGGAAAACATCTTCCGCAGCGTGAACATCGCCCTCGTGAACGAACTGAAAATCGTTTACGCCGCGATGGGCATCGACATCTGGGAGGTCATCGCCGCCGCGAAAACCAAGCCCTTCGGATTCATGCCCTTCTATCCGGGCCCCGGCCTTGGCGGGCACTGCATCCCCATCGATCCTTTTTACCTGACCTGGAAGGCCCACGAGTTCGAAACCGCCACCCGCTTCATCGAACTGGCCGGCGAGATCAACACCGCCATGCCGGGCTACGTGGTGGAACGCGTCACGGAGGCCCTCAACGATTCCTGCCGGTCACTCAAAAATTCCCAGATCCTCGTCCTTGGCCTTGCCTACAAGCCGAATGTCGATGACGAGCGCGAGTCGCCGAGCTACCGTATCATGGAACTCCTCAAGCGCCGTGGCGCGGAGGTCAGCTACTACGATCCCTATGTGCCGGTCATCGGCATGACCCGCGAACACGCCGATTGGGCGGGCACGAAATCCGTCGAGTGGAGCAAGCACGTCATTTCGAGCTTCGACCTCGTCGTGGTCTCCACCGCCCACTCTTGTGTCGATTACCATGAACTCGGCCAATGGGCCCGCTGCATCGTCGATACCCGCAACGCGATGACTGGCATCGGGACCTCCGGCACCGTCTGGAAAGCTTGAACGATTCACAATCCGGCCCCGGAACTGCTTTTACCGCCCCTCTAACGGGGGCTGCAAACCACACTCCCCCCAACTCCCGAACTATCTATCCATGAGCGAATCGATCATCTCGGTGGAAAACCTCTCCAAACGCTACATCATCGGCAAACAGGCCGAGAAAGGCGATGGGCTCCGCCACATGCTGGAACGCGCGATCCGCGCCCCCTTCACCCGTAAGGCCCCGGGTGACAAGGATTCCAAGACCGACGAGTTCTGGGCGGTCCGCGACGTCAGCCTGGAAGTGAACCGCGGCGACATGGTCGGCGTCATCGGTCGCAACGGTGCTGGCAAATCGACCCTTCTCAAGCTCCTCAGCCGCATCACCGAGCCCACCACCGGCAAGATCACCCTGCGTGGCCGCGTGGCCAGCCTTCTTGAGGTCGGAACCGGATTTCATCCGGAGCTAACAGGCCGCGAGAACATCTTCCTCAACGGTGCCATCCTCGGCATGAGCCGCGTGGAGATCAAAAGGAAGTTCGACGAGATCACCGCCTTCGCGGAAATCGACAAATTCCTCGACACTCCGGTCAAACGCTACAGTAGCGGCATGTACGTCCGCCTTGCTTTCGCGGTTGCCGCCCACCTCGAACCGGAGATCCTCATCGTGGATGAGGTGCTCGCCGTCGGGGACGCGGAGTTCCAGAAGAAGTGTCTGGGCAAGATGGAGGATGTCTCCACCAAGGAAGGCCGCACCGTGCTGCTGGTCAGCCACCAGATGCCCGCCATCCAGAACCTTTGCAACCGCTGCATCCTCATGGATCACGGCCGCCTCATGATGGAAGGTCCTACCGACCAGATCGTGGATGCCTACATGTCCAAGGGCGCGGAACTCGCGAACAGCGGCCTTTCCGGCCGCAAGGACCGCGCCGGAAAAGGCGACCTCCGCATCACTTCCATCGACCTCCGCGACGAGTCCGGCGGCACCGTCATCGAGGCGATCGCCGGCAGCCATGTCGTCCTCAGCATGGCTTATTCGGTCAAACCCGGTGCGAACCTGACGAACTGCATCGTCTGCGTGGAAATCTGCAAGGACCTCAAGAAATTCTTCGCCCTTTCCTCCGCCCTGGTGGACAAGACCAAGCTCGATCTAACGGGCGATGGCCGCATCGATTTCCACATCCCCGAGTGGCCCCTTTCCGGCGGCCGCTATCACTTGAACATCTATGTGGAATCGGAACGCGTCATGCAGGACTACCTGAATGACGCCGCGATCATCGATGTCATCGATGGTGACTTCTACGGCACCGGCAAGCTCCACCACGAGGGATGGCAGGGCGCGACGACGCTCGTCCGCCATTCCTGGGAACTCCACCGGAGCGCCTGATAGACACCGAACTCCCGACCCCTCCGCGCGCACGTCATGAAGATCCTGATGATGCACCGCGGGGATGGGGACGCGGGCGGCGCGCAGGTCCAGATGAACCGCTTGCGCGGGGGCCTGCAGGGGAGGGGAGTGGACGCCCGGGTTCTCTGCCGGGAAAAACTCCTGCCGGATTCGGTGGTCATGCCGTTCCGACCGAGGGCGGAGCGTTGGCTTGAAAAAGCCACTTCCTGCGCCGGACTCAATGACATCCATCTGATCAGCTCCTTCCGCGCCCGGCACTTGCCGGAGGTGGTGGACGCGGACCTGATCGACCTGCATTGCCTCCACAGCGGGACGTTCAGCTATCTGGCTGTTCCCTCGCTCGCGGCGGACCGGCCGGTCGTCTTCACGCTCCATGACATGTGGGCCCTGACGGGCCACTGCCATGCGAGCCTCGATTGCACGCGCTGGAAAACCGGCTGCGGCAATTGTCCCTATCCGGATACGGACCCTGTGATCCGGCGGGATGCCACCGCCCTGGAATGGCGGCTGAAGCGCTGGGCCTACCGGAAGGCCGGCGTCGTGGTGGTCACCCCCAGCCGCTGGCTGCACGACCTCGCCCGGGAAAGCATGCTGGGTACGCATGCCATCCATCATATTCCCCATGGCGTCGATCCGGAGGTATTCAAGCCTCTCGACAGGGATCATTGCCGGGAGGCGTTGGGAATTCCACCCGGCAAGCAGGTTCTGCTCTGCGCCATGGAGGACATGCGCCGGCCCCTGAAGGGGGCGGATCTCCTCGTGCGGGCCTTGGAGCGGCTGGAGCCTTCCCGCCTCCGCGACTCCGTCCTGCTTTTTTTTGGAAAAGCGGACGCCGCCACGCTTGGCAAGCTGCCCCTGCCCGTCATCGATCTCGGTTATCTCCACGATGACGCCCGCAAGGCGATGGCCTATTCCGCGGCGGATCTCGCCATCAACCCGACACGGGCGGAGTCTTTCGGCCTGGTGATTCTGGAAAGCATGGCCTGCGGCCTGCCGGTGGTGTCCTTCGCCGTGGGCGGCGTCCCGGAACTCGTCAGCCACGGCGTCACCGGCCATCTGGCGGCTCCCGGCGAGCCGGAAAGCCTCGCCGCGGGGATTGAGGCCCTGCTCGCGGACCCGGTGGCCCGTCGGGAAATGGGCCGGACGGCCCGGGAATTCGTGCTCGCGCGCCACACCTTGGATCTCCAGGTGGACCGCTACCTCGCCCTCTATCGCGATCTAATCGGTCGCCACCCGCGCGGCCCTACGTGATCGCGTGATACCGGTCCGGCCGGTTTTGGTGTTAGGGTTCCGTTTGGATCGAGCTGTGGTGCTCCTCGGCACCCTGCTGTCCGGTCCGCCCCCTGAACCATGAAGCTCTCCCCAGAGGCCCTGTCGCGCCGTCGTGCGACCGCTCCCGCCCCCATTCCAGGGTCGCGTCTCCAACAGCTGCGGGACTTTTTGGAATTTTATTTCGGCTTCCTGAAATTTGATAGATGGCTGAATTCCTTGGTAGGTCAAAGTACAAGGCGTATCAGCTTGACGGGTGAATCCCCGCGCGGCCTCAATCCGTTGACTTTTCAACTCCTCCCCTCCCTGCCTTTTGCTGCCCCCCAGCCGGCACTGTGCCGTGTTCGTGTGTCAGGAAATGCCAGGGTTCCTGCATTTCGTCGCTAATCCCTCCCCTCCCCTCCATCCCTCCCCGTCATGAATCCCATGAAAAAATTCTTCGCCCTGTCGAATATACTCGCTGCGGCCTTTTTCACAACCGCTGAAATTCAGGCTCAAAATCTCCTGACCAACCCCGGCTTCGAAACGGGTACTCCAGCCGACTTCGGCACCCTTCCGGGTTGGACGATCACGGGAGTCAACACCGCTCCACCTTACGCTCCCACGGGATATTCCAGCCACACCGGCTATGTTCCCACCGGAGGCACCCGCCTGGCGCTCTTCAACGCGGCCACCAGCACCTTCGACGGCACGATTGCCCAGGCGGTCGCCACCACCGCCGGCCAATCTTACACCTTGAGCTTCCAACTCGGGGCCACCGGTGCCACCGGCAAGAAGCAGCGGATTCTCCTGACCGTCGGCGGAACCGCGAACCTGGTGACACAGGCTTACGACACTCCTGTTGTTGTGGGCGCCACCAGCACCTGGGCGTTGAAAACCGTTACTTTCACCGCGGACAGCGCCAGTACCCTGATCACCTTTGCGGACAATTCCACGGGTCTCGGAGCGACCGCCGATACGGCGGATATGCTGCTGGACGACACCAGCGTGGTACTGGTCCAGCCCAATACCGCGCCGACCGCGGTGGCGGACGCTTATGCCGTCACCCAGAGCACTCCCCTGGTGGTTAGCTCCCCGGGCGTCCTCACCAACGACACGGATCCCCAGTCGGATCCGCTCACTGCCGTTCTCGATGCCAACGTGTCCCACGGCACGCTGGCTCTCAACTCGAACGGCGGCTTCACCTACACGCCCACCACCGGTTACCTCGGCACGGACACCTTCACCTATCACGCCAGCGATGGCAGCCTGAGTTCGAACGTCGTGACCGTGACCTTCACGATCACCGCTCCCAATATCGTGACCAATGGAAGCTTCGAACTCGGCAGCCCCACTGAAAACGGCCTGCTCACCAATTGGACCATCGGCGGCACGGGCAACACGCCCGTTGGCGCTGTCACGGGCTACACCGCCGTCGATGGCACCCGCGTGGCCGTATTCAACCGCGGTGGCGAGGTTTTCAACGGCACGGTTTCGCAGAACCTCACCACCGTCGCCGGACAGACCTACAACATCACTTTCAGCGTCGGCGTCACCGCCGCCAGCGGCAAAAAACAACGCGTCCTCGTGACGGCGGGATCCCTGTCGCAATCCTTTGAAGTGACGTCGATCAGCGGTGGCAACAACTGGGCCGCACAATCGGTGAACTTCACCGCATCCGGCACCACCACGGCCCTCACCTTCGCGGACAATGGCGCGACCATCACCCCCGCCAGCGCGGCACAGATCACCGATCTCCTCCTCGATAATGTCAAGGTGGTCGCCACGCCGAGCAACAATCCGGTGGGTGTTGCCGATTCCTACGCCGCTATTCAAGACACCGCCCTGGTGATCAATGCCGCCAACGGCGTGCTGGCCAATGACTCGGATCCCAATTCGGACCCGATCACCGCGGTCATCGGCACGACCGTTGCCCACGGCACCCTGACACTGAATTCCAATGGCAGCTTCACTTACACGCCGACCAGCGGTTACACCGGCGCCGACTCCTTCACCTATCGCGCCAACGACGGCACTCTGAATTCCGCCCTCACCACGGTTTCCATCACGGTCAACTCCGTTGGCACCAACCTGGTGGCCAACGGCGGCTTTGAGACCGGAACTCCCGCGGACTTCGGAACCCTGGACAGCTGGACAGTAACCGGTGGTGGCTCCTTCGTCCCCCAAGGCTACACGCTTCATTCCCCGGGCTATGTTCCCACGGAGGGCACGCGCCTCGCCCTGCTCAACGCGGGTGCCGGTCCCTACACCGGTGTCCTCTCGCAGACGCTGGCCACCATCCCCGGACAGAGCTACACCTTGTCCTACCAACTCGGCGTCACCGGTTCGAATAACAAAACCCAAAAGATCCAGGCCACGGTGACGGGCGCGGGCGGCGGCACGCTGATCAACCCGATTTCGAGTGTCACCTCCGTGGGTGCGAACGGCCAGTGGCTCACGCCGCAGCCGAGCTTCACCTTCACCGCGGACAGCACCTCCACCGTGCTTACCCTGGCGGATGTCACCACTGCCACCGGCGATTCCTCGGACATGCTGCTCGACGACGTCAAGGTGCTCGTCGCGGGCATCAACACTGCTCCGGTTGCCGTCGCGGATTCCTATTCCACCACCCAGAACGTCGCGCTCAACATCAGCGCGCCCGGCGTGCTGGCCAATGACACCGACGCCCAATCCAATCCGCTCACCGCGGTCCTAGGTGTGACCGTCGCCCACGGCACCCTCACACTGAACTCGGACGGCAGCTTCCTCTACACGCCCACCACCGGCTACACCGGCGCCGACTCCTTCACCTACCGGGCCAACGACGGCAGTTTGAACTCCAGCCTTGTCACGGTTTCCCTCACGGTCACCGCCCCCACGCCGCTGACCAACGGTGGCTTTGAAGCCGGCAGCCCCGCTGACTTCGGCTCCCTCACCGGCTGGACCGTCACCGGAACCAACACCGGCCCTCCTTTCGCTCCGACTGGTTTCACCACCGGTAGCGGATATTCCCCCATCGAAGGCTTGCGCTTCGCCCTCTTCAACGCGGGCGGCGCCACGTATGATGGCACCATCGCCCAAAGCGTTTCCACGACCAATGGGCAAGCCTATACACTATCCTTCAAACTCGGCATCAAGGGCAACACCGGCAAAAAGCAACGCGTGCTCGTCTCGGCCGGTGCCACCTCCCAATCGTTCGAGGTCACTTCCACCAGCAACACGCTCAGCACCTGGACCGCGGCCGCGCAGACGCTGAGCTTCACCGCGACCAGCGGCACCACCCTGATCACCTTTGCCGACAATTCCGGCACCATCACCGGATCCGCCTTGGACAGCGACATGCTGCTTGATGATGTCCAGTTGGCCACCGGCTCCGGCAACACCGCTCCGGTTGCCGTCGCGGATTCCTATTCCACCACGCAGAACATCGCGCTCAACACCAGCGCTCCGGGTGTGTTGTCGAACGATACCGACGCCCAATCCAATCCGCTCACCGCGATTCTGGACGCAACCGTCGCCCACGGCACGCTCACGCTGAATGCCAATGGCAGCTTCCTTTACACCCCCACCACGGGCTACACCGGCTCCGACTCCTTCACCTATCACGCGAACGACGGCAGCCTGAACTCAAGCGTGGTCACGGTTTCCCTCACGGTCACCGCCCCCACGCCGCTCACCAACGGTGGCTTCGAACTGGGCAGCCCCGCCGACTTTGGAACTCTCACCGGCTGGACCATCACCGGCACCAACACCGGCCCTCCTTTCGCTCCGACCGGTTACACCACGGGTGGCGGCTATGCTCCCATCGAAGGCTTGCGCTTCGCCCTCTTCAACGCGGGCGGCGCTACCTATGATGGAACGATCGCCCAAAGTGTTTCCACGACCAATGGCCAGGCTTATACCATCACCTTCCAACTCGGCATCAGGGGTGCCGTAGGCAAAAAGCAACGCGTCCTCGTCTCGGCCGGTGCCACCTCCCAATCCTTCGAGGTCACTTCCGCCAGCGCCTCGGTCAGCACAT
>CAXTTX010000019.1:14165-16407 GCA_964247045.1 uncultured Verrucomicrobiales bacterium
GTTCAACTTCACCGCGGCCAGCGGCACCACCCTCATCACCTTCGCCGACAACTCCGGCACCATCGCCGGTTCCGCTTCGGACAGCGACCTGCAGCTCGATGATGTCCAACTCGCGGTTGCCGCGGGCAACACCGCTCCCGTTGCTGTCGCGGACTCTTACTCCACCACGCAGAACCTCGCCCTGAACATCAGCGCGCCCGGCGTCCTGTCGAATGATACCGATGCCCAATCCAACCCGCTCACCGCGATCCTGGATGCCACGGTTGCACACGGCACGCTCACGCTGAATTCCAACGGCAGCTTCCTCTACACGCCCACCACCGGCTACATCGGCGCTGATTCCTTCACCTACCACGCCAATGACGGATCGCTGAACTCTTCCGTTGTCACCGTGTCCCTCACGGTCAACGCGCCGAGTTCCAACAAGGTGACCAACGGTGGCTTTGAAACCGGCAGCCCGGCGGACTTCGGAACCCTCACCGGATGGACCATCACGGGAACCAACACGGCTCCCCCGTATGCTCCGGTGGGCTATTCACTCCACTCCCCGAACTACGTTCCCACCGAAGGCACCCGCCTTGCCCTCTTCAACGCGGGTGGCAGCACCTTTGATGGAACGATCGCCCAGAGCTTCGCGACAACCCCGGGCCAGTCCTACACGCTGACCTTCCAACTCGGTGTCTTCGGAACGCTTGGCAAGGTCCAGTCGGTCCAGGTCAGCGCTCTCGGTGCGGCGCAGCTCATCACCGCCCCGAATGGCCTGAAGAGCATCACCTCGAACAGCAACACCGCCACCCGTTGGGCCGCGCAAACGATCACCTTCGTCGCGGACAGCCCCAACACCCAGTTGAAATTTGCCGACGCTTCCACTGCCCCGACCGGCGATTCGTCCGACCTCCTGCTGGATGACGTCCAGGTCGTCGAAACCCTGAACGTCCGCCTGCTCACGGTGAACTCCTCGCCAGCGAACGGCTTCGCCGTCACGGTCACTCCGGCCGACCTCAGCTCGAACGGCAACGGCACGACCAGCTTCACCCGCAACTATCAGAACCTCACGGACGTCACGCTCACCGCCGTGGGTTCCGTGGGGCCGAGCGTCTTCCAGAAGTGGCAGAAGGACGGTGTGGACGCCGGCACGAACACCGCCATCACCGTGACCATGGACGCGAACCACACGATGACTGCCGTCTACGTCGTGAACAACTCGCCGCAGGCCGTGGCCGATTCCTACACCGCCACCGAGGATACGCAACTTTCCGTGACCGCTCCCGGCGTCCTCGCCAACGACACGGATCCGAATGCGGTGGCCATCACCGCGGTCCTCGACACCACCACCTCGCACGGAACGCTGGCCCTGAATGCCAACGGCAGCTTCACCTATGATCCGGTGGCGAACTACAACGGCCCGGACAGCTTCACCTACCACGCCTTTAACGGATCCCTCTCCTCATCGGTGGTGACCGTTTCTCTCACGGTGACCGCTGTGAACGACCTTCCCACCGCCACCGCCCAGTCGGTCAGCACGGACGAGGACGTCGCCCTGCCGATCACCTTGGCCGGCACGGACCCGGAAAACGACACCTTGACCTACGCCATCGGCACCCAGCCGGCCCACGGCACGCTCACCGGCACCGGTTCGGCCCGCACCTACACGCCGACGGCGAACTACAACGGTCCCGACAGCTTCACCTTTACCGTGAACGACGGCACCGGCACCTCCGCTGCCGCCACCGTTTCCATCACGGTCAATTCCCTGCCGGATGCCCCGGTCGCCACCCCGCAGGCGGTTTCCCTCACGGCCGCCACCTCCAAGTCCATCACCCTCGCGGGAACCGACGCGGACGGAGACACCCTCACCTACGCCGTCGCCACCCAGCCAACCAACGGCACCTTGTCCGGCACCGCGCCGAACCTCACCTATACCCCGGTGACCAACTATGTCGGCAATGACAGCTTCACCTTCACGGTCAACGATGGAACGACGACCTCCACGCCCGCCACGGTCTCCATCACCGTGAACAGCGTCATCCTCAACGGCAGCTTCGAGAACTTCCAGGCCAGCACCGGAACAGCCGCGACCGTGACTCCTTGGACCGTCACCGGCAACTACGAGGTCGTGGCCGGCACCGTCGCCGTTCCCGCGCAGGAAGGCACCAGGCTGATGGTGAAGACAGAACCGCCCTCAAAATTTTGTTCGTACAATTCAAAATTCAATGCGCTGATTTGGAGCCTGGAATCCGCC
>CAXTTX010000019.1:16417-25648 GCA_964247045.1 uncultured Verrucomicrobiales bacterium
GGCTGATGGTCTTCAACTCGATCCAGCGGACCCCGAATGCCGTCCTTACCCAGACCTTCACGACGACTCCCGGACAACCCTATGTCCTTGAGTTCTACCACGCCATCCAGGCCTTCGCCAACGCCAACCAGACCCTGCGCGTGGCCGTGAGCGGCAGCTCGCCGGTGATCAACCAGACCTTCACGATAACCGGAACCTCCAGCCTCGGCACGACGCCGTGGGCCTTGCGGAGCATCTCCTTCACCGCCACCGGGACGACCAGCACCCTGACCTTCACCGACCAGTCCCCGGCGACGACGAACATCGACACGCTTCTGGACAATGTCCGCGTGACGCCGCAGCTCACCCGCGTTCTCACCGTCAACTCGACACCGGTTTCCAGCCTGGCCGTCACCGTTAGCCCCAATGACATCGCGGGTTCGGGCAATGGCACCACCAGCTTCACCCGCACCTATTTGAACAACGGCGTGGTGAACCTGACCGCCCCGGCGATCTCCGGCACCAACAACTTCGTGAAGTGGCAGCGCAACGGCGTGGACTTCGCCGTCACCCCGGCCACCAGCGTCACCATGAACGCGGCTTACACCATGACCGCCGTGTATGCGGCGAATGGCGCGCCCGTCGCGACTGCCGACACCTACTCCACCAATGAGGACGTGCCACTCGTGGTGACCGCGCCCGGTGTGCTTGCCAATGACACCGATCCGGAAACCCAGGCCATCACGGCTGTCCTGGATACCACGGTGGCACACGGCACGCTCACCCTGAACGCGAACGGCAGCTTCACCTACACGCCCACCGCGAACTACAACGGTCCGGATTCCTTCACCTATCACGCCACGGATGGCATCGCCAGCTCGGGCATCGTCACGGTCTCCCTCACCGTGCCTGCGGTGAACGACGCGCCGGTCGCTACCGCCCAGTCGGGCCTCACCGTCGCCGAGGACGGTTCCCTGCCCATCACCTTGGCTGGCACCGACATCGAAGGCAGCTCGCTGACCTTCGCCGTGGTCACCCAGCCGGCCCACGGCACGGTTACGGGAATTTCCCCGAACTTCACCTACACCCCGGCCCTCAACTACGCCGGCACGGACAGCTTCACCTTCAAGGCGAATGACGGCACGGTGGATTCCGCCACGAATGCCACGGTCAGCATCACCGTTACTCCGGTGAATGACGCGCCGGTCGCCAATGCCCAGTCCGTTAACGCGGACGAGGACGTGGCCAAGGCCATCACCCTCACCGGCACCGATGTGGAAGGCAGCTCCCTGACCTACACCATCGTTGACCAGCCCGCCCATGGCGTCCTCACCGGCACCGGTGCTAGCCGCTCCTACACCTCTGCCTTGAGCTACAATGGCCCCGACAGCTTCACCTTCAAGGTGAGCGACGGCTCCCTGGAGTCCACGGTCGCCACGGTCACCATCACCGTTGCCCCCATCAACGACGCTCCGGTTGCCACCCCGCAATCGGGCCTCTCGCTCGCCGAGGACGGCTCTCTATCGATCACCCTGGCAGGCACCGATGTGGAAGGCAGCAGCCTCACCTTTGTCGCGGGCACTCCCGCCCACGGCACGCTCACCGGCACCGCTCCGAACCTCACCTACACTCCGACCTTGAACTACAACGGACCGGACAGCTTCACCTTCACTGCCAATGACGGCACGGTGAACTCCACTCCAGGCACCATCTCGATCACCGTCACTCCGGTGAACGATGCGCCGGTCGCCTCCGCCCAATCCGTTTCCGTCACCGAGGACGTCGCCAAGTCGATCACCCTCGCGGGCACCGACGTGGATGCCGGCACCACCCTGACCTACACGGTTGTCACCCAGCCGACCAATGGCACGCTCACCGGCACCACCCCGAACCTGACCTACACCCCGGCCACCAACTACAACGGCCCCGACAGCTTCACCTTCAAGGTGAACGACGGCACGGTGGACTCCGCCGCGAACGCCACGGTTACCATCACCGTCGCTCCGATCAATGACGCGCCCGTCGCCTCCGCCCAATCGGTGAACGCCGATGAGGATGTGGCCAAGGCCATCACCTTGGCTGGCACGGATGTGGAAAATAGCCCGCTTACCTACACCGTCGTCGCCCAACCGACCCACGGAACGTTGACCGGTGTCGCTCCGAACGTGACCTACACCTCGGCCCTCAACTACACCGGTCCGGATAGCTTCACCTTCAAGGTGAACGACGGCACCGTGGATTCCACCACCACCGCCACGGTCAGCATCACGGTGGCCCCCATCAATGACGCGCCGGTCGCCTCCGCCCAGTCCGTCAGCGTCACCGAGGATATTGCCAAGGCAATCACCCTTGTGGGCACGGACGTGGATGCCGCCACCACCCTCACTTACACGGTCGTCACCCAGCCTACCAATGGCACGCTCTCCGGCACCGCTCCGAATCTAACTTACACGCCCGCCACCAACTACAACGGTCCGGACAGCTTCACCTTCAAGGTGAATGACGGCACGGTGGACTCCGCCGCGAACGCCACGGTCACCATCACGGTGGATGCCGTCAACGACGCGCCGGTCGCCTCCGCCCAATCGGTGAACGCCGACGAGGATGTGGCCAAGGCCATCACCCTGGCAGGCACGGATGTGGAAAACAGCGCGCTGACCTACACCATCGTCGCTCAACCCACCCATGGCACGCTGACCGGTGTCGCTCCGAACGTGACCTACACCTCGGCGATCAACTACAGCGGCCCCGACAGCTTCACCTTCAAGGTGAACGACGGCACCGTGGACTCCACCACCCCCGCCACGGTTACCATCACCGTCGCGCCGATCAATGACGCACCCGTCGCTTCCGCCCAATCGGTGAATGCCGACGAGGACGTGCCCAAGGCCATCACCCTCGCAGGCACCGATGTGGAAAACAGCAGCCTCACCTACACCGTCGTGGATCAACCGCTCCACGGCACGCTCACCGGTGACGTTCCCAACCTGACCTACACCCCGGCCCTCAACTACACCGGTCCGGACAGCTTCACCTTCAAGGTGAATGACGGCACGGTGGATTCCGCCGCGAACGCCACCGTTTCGATCACGGTTGCCCCGGTCAATGACACGCCGGTCGCCCTCGCCCAATCGGTGACCGCAGCGGAGGACGTCGCGAAGGACATCACCCTGGCAGGCACGGATGTGGAAGGCAGCGGCCTCACCTACACCATCGTGGATCAACCCGCGCACGGCACGCTGACCGGCACCGCGCCGAACGTGACCTACACCTCCGCCCTCAACTACAACGGCCCGGACAGCTTCACCTTCAAGGTGAACGACGGCACGGTGGATTCCGCCACGGCCACGGTCTCCATCACCGTCACTCCGGTGAACGATCCGCCGGTCGCGCTTGCCCAGTCGGTCACCGTTTCCCAGACCGGCTCGCTTGGCATCACCCTCACCGGTAGCGATGTCGAAGGCAGCAGCCTCACCTTCACCGCGGGCACCCCTGCCCACGGCACGCTCACCGGCACCGCGCCGAACCTCACCTACACGCCTGTCTCCACCTACAGCGGTCCTGACAGCTTCACCTTCACGGTGAATGATGGAACGGTGGACTCCGCTCCCGCCACGATCTCGATCACCGTGACGGCGACCGGGTTCAACCAATGGCTCGCCAGCTTCGGCCTCAGCGCGGGCGCCACGGTGGACTCGGACTTCGACGGCATCTCGAACATCGTCGAGTTCGTCCTCGGCGGAAATCCGGCGACCGTTGGCAACTCCGCCCTGCTTCCGACAGCCGCGCTCGTTACCGCGGATCCGGACAACAATACGGTGAATGACAACTACCTGCTCTTCACCTTCCGCCGCACCGAGCTCGCGAAAAACGATTCGTCCATCGCGATCAAGACCGAGTGGTCCACCAGCCTCACCGGCGCCTGGACCGATACCACCGGCACCGCGGGTGTCGTGGTGGTCGAGCAGGACAATGGCGCGGCCACGGATATCGACCTCGTCAGGGTCTATATCCCGCGCTCGCTGGCGGTGAATGGCAAGCTCTTCGGCCGCCTGAACGTGTCGCTCGCTCCCTGATACTCACGAAAACCACGGAACCCAATCGCAGAAAGAGCACGCATGTCCGTCAGCCAGTTGTCATCCTTGGAACAAGGCCATTCAGGCCGGGGTGTCGCTGGCACGGCGGGTGCCGCTCCCGCTGTCCCGGCTTGTGTCGGCCTGCGCGGAAAGCTCATCCGTTCGTGGAGAATGCGCTGGCTCCGCTGCTCCGGCACCGGTCAATTCGGCCGCATCGCCGCCGGATTCGCAGCCTGGGGCACCACGCCCTATCACAGCAGGGCTTTCCTCGCGGACATGACGACCGCTGGCTTCATCGCTCCGAAGGCATCGGTCTCCCACCATGACCTGCGGCTTGGAAAGCACGTCTATCTCGGCGACAACGTGATCGTCAGCGGCCTGCCCGATGGTGGCGAGGTCCGCCTCGACGACCGCGTGCAACTCTACGGAAACACCTTCGTGGAAACCGGCCTCGGCGCGAAGGTTCACATCGGCGAAAGCACCCACATCCAGCCCGGTTGTCACATCCATGCCATGCTCTCGGACATCACCATCGGCAAGTCCGTGGAGATTGCCGCGGACTGCGCGTTCTACAGTTACAATCACGGCATGGCCCTCGGCCGCCCGATCATGGAACAGCCCCTGGAAAGCAAGGGCGGCATTTCCATCGGCGATGGTGCGTGGCTCGGCCACCGCGTGACCGTCCTCCAGGGCGTCAACATCGGCGCCGGCGCGGTCATTGCCGCCGGCTCCGTGGTCACCCGTGATATTCCGGAAAACGCGATCGCCGCCGGAGTGCCCGCGAAGGTCATCAGCCACCGATCGTGACTTCATCTTTTTAAACCTCTTCACCCTTTCACCCCACCCCCCCCTACATGAAAGTTGTTATATTGGCAGGAGGCTTCGGCACCCGGATCAGCGAGGAAAGCTCGATCAGGCCGAAGCCCATGATCGAGGTCGGCAACCGTCCGATCCTCTGGCACATTATGAAAAGCTATTCCGCCCACGGGCTGAATGACTTCATCATCTGCTGTGGCTACAAGGGCCATATCATCAAGGATTTCTTCGCGAACTACCACCTCCACTCCGCGGACGTCACCTATGACCTCGCCAACCAGCAGACGGTCATCCACCGCAACGCTGCGGAACCCTGGAAAGTCACCTGCGTCGATACCGGCGAGAACACGATGACCGGCGGCCGCCTCAAGCGCGCCAGCAAATATCTCGACGGCGACAGCTTCTGCCTCACCTACGGCGACGGCGTCAGCAATGTCGACATCTCCGCCAGCATCAAGTTCCACAAGGACCACGGCAAGCTCGCCACCCTCACCGCCGTGCAGCCCGGTGGCCGCTTCGGTGCCTTCTCGCTCGCCGGAGATGGCAATAGCGTCGACTCCTTCCATGAAAAACCCAAGGGCGACGGCGCCTGGGTCAATGGCGGCTTCTTCGTCCTCGAGCCCGGCGTGATTGATTATATCGACGAGGATCTCACCACCTGGGAGCGCGAACCGATGGAGCGCCTCTCGAAGGACGGCCAGTTGGAAGCCTGGAAACACACCGGCTTCTGGCAACCCATGGACACGCTCCGTGACAAGATGCTCCTCGAGGAGCTCTACGCCGGCGGCAAGGCCCCTTGGGTCAACTGGTAACATCCCCAACCCCGGAACCCGACGGCTATGGCGACATATGATTACGTGGTGATTGGTGGTGGCATCGTGGGTCTTTCCACGGCCCTCCACATCGGCGAGAAGTATCCCGACGCGCGCGTCCTCGTCATCGAGAAGGAGTCCGCTCCCGCGAAACATCAGACCGGCCGCAACTCCGGCGTCATCCACTCCGGCATCTACTATAAGCCTGGTAGCTTCAAGGCCACCTTTGCCAAGGCCGGCGCCAAGAGCATGGTGGACTTCTGCCGCAAGCATGACATTCCCCATGAAGTCTGCGGCAAGGTCATCGTCGCCACCCGCGAGAGCGAGTTGCCTCTCTTGGAAAATCTCTACAAGCGCGGCCTCGATAACGATGTTCCCGTCGAAAAGGTCTCCAAGGAACGCGTTCGCGAGATTGAGCCTCATGTGAACTGCATCGCCGGCGTGCTGGTGAAATCCACCGGCATCACCAGCTACAAGATGGTCTGCGAGAAATACCTCGAGCTCATCCGCAAGGCCGGCAACGAGGCCGTCTTCAACCAACGCGTCAACCGCATCCACAACCGCGGTTCGATGAAGATCGTCGAGACCGACAAAGGTGAATTCGAGGCGGCTTTCGTCATCAACTGCGCCGGACTCCACAGCGACCGCGTCGCCCGCATGTCCGGGGCCGATCCGGGAGCGAAGATCGTCCCCTTCCGCGGTGAATACTTCGAGTTGGTTCCCGAAAAGCGCCACCTGGTCAGCACCCTCATCTATCCGGTGCCGAATCCGGACTTCCCCTTCCTCGGTGTCCACTTCACCAGGATGATCGACGGCTCCGTCCACGCCGGGCCGAATGCCGTGCTCGCCATGAAGCGCGAGGGCTACTTCAAGACGGATTTCAACTTCCGCGACTTCGCCGAAACCATGGCCTACGGCGGCTTCTGGAAACTCGCCGGCAAGAACCTTGGCGAGGGCATGAAGGAAATGCACCGCTCCTTCTTCAAGTCCGCCTTCGTCAGGAGCCTCCAGCAGCTCATCCCGGAAGTCCAGGCCGCTGACCTGGTTCCCTGCAAGGCCGGCGTCCGCGCCCAGGCCCTCGTCGATGACGGCAAGCTCGTCGACGACTTCCTCATCGTGAAGGGCCACAATTCCCTCCACGTCTGCAACGCGCCTTCACCGGCCGCCACCGCTTCTCTCGAAATTGGCAAGACCATTGCTAACCGTATTTCCGAATTTTCTCCCACCCCCACCCTGGTCTAACATGAAAATACTCGTTACCGGCACCGAAGGCTACCTCGGCTGTCTCCTCGCCCCCCTCCTCATCGAACGCGGCCACGACGTCACCGGCGTGGACACCGGCTATTACCGGTCCGGCTACCTTTACAACGCGAAGGGCAATGTCCCCGTGACGCTGATCAAGGACATCCGCAATCTGACGCTGGAGGACATCAAGGGCCACGATGCCGTCGTCCACATGGCGGAACTTTCCAACGACCCCACCGGCGACCTCGCCCCGCACATCACTTACGAAATCAACCACAAGGGTTCCGTTCGTCTTGCCAAGCTCGCCAAGGAAGCCGGCGTCCGCCGCTTCGTCTACATGTCTTCCTGCTCGGTCTACGGTGTTGCCAATGGCGATGTCCCCGTGAACGAGGAAAGCCCCGTCAACCCGCAGACCGCTTATGCCGAGTGCAAGGTGCTCTGCGAGCGGGACATCCTCCCCCTGGCGGACTCGACCTTCTCTCCCGTCTTCTTCCGCAACTCCACCGCCTTCGGTGCCTCCCCGCGCCAGCGCTTTGACATCGTGGTCAACAACCTCTGCGGCCTCGCTTGGACCACCAAGGAAATCAAGATGATCAGCGATGGTTCCCCGTGGCGTCCCCTGGTCCACGGCCTCGACATTGGCAAGGCCATCTGCTGCGCCCTCGATGCTCCCGTCGACGCCATCCACGGCCAGATCCTCAACATCGGCTCGGACAATCAGAACTACCGCGTCCGTGAGATCGCGGAAATCGTCGCCGAGAATTTCCCCGGCTGCACCACCACCTTCGGTGACCAGGGCGCGGACAACCGCAGCTATCGCGTCAGCTTTGACAAGATCGGCAAGCACCTTCCGGACTTCAAGTGCGACTGGGACGTGCCCAAGGGCGCGAAGCAGTTCTATGAACTCTTCCAACAGATTGACTTCACCAAGGAAGACTTCCAGGCCCGCGGCTTCACCCGCCTCAAGGCGCTCCAGCACCTCATCCGCACCGAACAGATCGACCAGGACTTCTTCTGGAAGACTTCCCTCTGAAAAAACCCGGCATCACCGAACCACACCCCCTCCCGAAATGCACCAGGCCAAATGCCGTTTTTGTGAATTCCCGCTGACCCATGTGATGTGCGATCTTGGCATGTCACCCATGGCCAACTCTTACGTGAAGTTCGAGGACGGCCAGAATGCAGAGAAGATCTATCCTCTCAAGGTCTGGGTCTGCGACAAGTGCCTCCTCTCCCAGCTTGAGAACTTCGAGTCCCCGGACGCGATCTTCAGCGACTACCTCTACTTCAGCAGCTTCTCCACCAGTTGGGTGGAGCACGCCCGCAAGTATTGCGTCATGATGAAGGAGCGCTTCGGCTTCAATGAAGCCAGCCAGATCGTCGAGATCGCCAGCAACGACGGCTACCTCCTCCAGCACTTCAAGGCCATGGGCATCCCCGTGCTCGGCGTCGAGCCCGCCGCGAACGTCGCGAAGGTCGCCTGGGAAGAAAAGCAGATCCCCAGCGTGGTGAAGTTTTTCGGCGTGCAAACCGCGAAGGAACTCGTCGCCGACGGCCAGGCTGCCGATCTCCTCATGGGCAACAATGTCATGGCCCACGTGCCGGACATCAATGACTTCATCGGCGGCCTCAAGATCGCCCTCAAGCCGACCGGTGTCATCACTTTCGAGTTCCCGCACCTGCTCCAGCTCATCGACCAGAACCAGTTCGACACGGTCTATCACGAGCACTTCTCCTACCTCTCCTTCTTGGCGGTGCAGACGATGTTCAAGCAT
The DNA here is from genome assembly GCA_964247045.1 of uncultured Verrucomicrobiales bacterium. Lineage (GTDB taxonomy): Bacteria > Verrucomicrobiota > Verrucomicrobiia > Verrucomicrobiales > Akkermansiaceae > Luteolibacter. The sequence continues at coordinate 25,121 of CAXTTX010000019.1, forward strand.
CACGGCCTCACCCTCTTCGACGTCGAGGAAGTTCCCACCCACGGTGGCTCGCTCCGCATCTTCGCCCGTCACACGGAGAACGACGCGCCGATCGCCGCCATCACCGATCGCGTCGCCGCCATGGTCGCCAAGGAAACCGAATTCGGCCTCGCCGAAATGCCGGTCTATGACGCCTTCGGCGAAAAGGTGAAGGCCACCAAGCGCAAGCTCCTCAAGTTCCTCATCGAGGCGAAGAACGAAGGCAAATCCGTCGTCGGTTACGGCGCCGCCGCCAAGGGCGTCACCCTCGTAAACTACTGCGGCGTTCGCGATGACCTCGTCGACTACGTGGTGGACAAGAGCCCCTACAAGCAGAACCACTACATGCCGGGCGTCCGCCTGCCGATCTACGGCCCGGAGAAAATCTTCGAAACCAAGCCGGACTACATCCTCATCCTCCCCTGGAACCTGAAAAAGGAAATCAGCGGCGAGATGGCCAAGGTCAAGGAATGGGGCGGCAAGTTCGTCGTTCCCATCCCGGAAGTCCAG
>CAXTTX010000020.1:0-318 GCA_964247045.1 uncultured Verrucomicrobiales bacterium
AGTTTCCGAGGAGAAACTCCTTTCCACCGCGCTCGACAACCTTCGTCCGCTCTATCAAGCCGCGCTTGCCTCCTCCGGGGATTGAGCCAACTTACCCCGGCACGCAGCCACCCACCCCACCTATGCATTTCGAGCCCTTCAACATCGGCAATGTCCCCGTCGGCGGCCCCGCGCCCTTTTTCATCCTCGGCCCCTGCGCCCTGGAGTCTGAATCCTTCGCCTGGGACATGGCCCGCTCGCTCAAGGAAATCGCCGACCGCACCGGCATCCACTTCATTTTCAAGGCCTCCTTCGACAAGGCGAACCGCACCTCCGTCA
>CAXTTX010000020.1:328-17916 GCA_964247045.1 uncultured Verrucomicrobiales bacterium
CCGCATCCTCGGTGAAATCGCCCGGGAACTCGGCGTCCCCGTCACCACCGACATCCACACCGCCGATCAGGCGGAAATCGCCGCCGAGCACATCGATCTGCTCCAGATCCCCGCCTTCCTCTGCCGCCAGACCGACCTCCTCGAGGCCGCCGCCAAGACCGGCCGCGCCGTGAACGTGAAAAAGGGCCAATTCCTCGCCCCGCTGGACACCGTGAACATCGCCGGCAAAATGCGCGCCTTCGGCTGCGAGCGCTTCCTCATCACCGAGCGCGGCACCACCTTCGGCTACAACAACCTCGTCGTCGACATGCGCTCCCTCTTCTGGATGCGCAAGGAGGGCCTGCCCGTCATTTTCGATGCCACCCACTCCGTCCAGCGCCCCGGCGGCCTCGGCGGTGCCACCGGCGGCGATGGCGAACTTGCCCCCGTCCTCGCCCGCGCGGCCGTCGCCACCGGAATTGACGGATTGTTCATGGAGGTCCACTCCGACCCTGCAAACGCGGTGTCCGACGGGCCAAACCAGATTCCCCTCGAATTTATCGAGGACCTTCTCGTCAAACTGATCTCGATCCACCACGCGTCGCGCTGACGCCGCATGGATTCCCGCCCCCTCCTTCCTTGCCCCGCTTCCTCACAGCACTCGCGTTCCTCGCTCCCGCCTTGTTACTGGCGGGGGAGGGGAGGGTAGCTCCTCCCGCCGACCCTCCCGCGAAAGGCGGCGATGCCTCCAGCCTGTTGCCGGATGGCAGCCAGCTCAAGGGCGTGATGATCCCGCGCTATGACGAGCACCACAAGCTCGTCGGCGTGCTCAAAGCCAAGGTCATGAAGCTCGTCAGCGACGGCGTCGTCGAGGGCACCTCCATCGCCATCGAGTTTTTCAACCCGGACCGCACCACCCGCGGCCGGATCTATCTGGAAAAAGCGATGATCTATCAGGAGAATGGCACCTTTGCCCGGCTGGCTGCCAACGCACCGGTGGAATTCAACACCGACCGTTTCACCGCCACCGGCCAGGGCTTCCACTACCGCTTCGATACAGGCCGGGGTTTCCTCACCGGCCCCGTCACCACCACCATCATCAATCCCGCCAAGACCGCCATGAATACTCCCGGTTCCTCGCTCCGCGCCACGGCCATCGCCGGCCTCTCGCTCATTTCCGCGGCCGCCTCTGCCTCCGGTAATCCGCCAACTCCCGTCTCCGAAGCGGAACTCGCCGCCATGCACGCCGACGCGCACTCCAACGCGGCCACGCTCGCCGAAAAAACCGCCGCCACCCGGACGGAATTGCAGGAAGACCTCGCGCAATCGGAGTCCGCTTCCCAAGCCGCCACCACCTTCCTCGTCCAGGCGGATCTCCCGCCCGTGCCGGCCGATGAAATCAAGCCCCCGGACAAGCCGCTCGAACTTCAACCCGCCCTCGGCGACACCGTCATCCGCTGCGACGGCGGCATGTACCTCGACTCCAAGGAAGGCGTCTTCGTCTACCGCAAGAACGTCACCGTCAAGGACCCCCGCTTCGACCTTTCCGGCATCAACGAGCTGAAAGTCTTCTTTGCCCGCAAGGCCCCCAAGGACCCCGCGCCCAAGGATGCCCCCAAGGACGAAAAGGACGCGAAACCCAAGGGCGGCCTCGACGGCAAGCTCGGCGCCGACGTCGGCGAGGTGGAGAAAATCGTCGCCACCGGCGCGGTCGTCATGGTCCAGAAGCCGCAGGACGGCAAGGAGCCAATCCGGGCCAGCGGCGCGATTTTCAGCTACAACATCAAGTCGGACACCGCCATCATCACCGGTGGCTTCCCTTGGGTCATCCAGGGCAGGCAGGGCTTCAAGGCCCTGGAGTCCAGCCCCACCCTCCGCATCCACCCGAAAAGCTCCAGCTTCGACACCGAGGGCAGATGGGAAACCATCCTCAATCTCGAGGACATGAAGCGCTGAGCCGATTTCCCTCTTTCACCGAGCCACCGCGCTTTCCACCCTCCCTTACATGCAAGCCCACAAGCCCGGCTCATCCTGCTGCAACCCGGAAACGGCTGTCCTCTTCGCCGATGGACTCCGCAAGACCTACAGCGGCCGCGCTGTCGTGGATGGCGTCACCATCTCGGTCCAGCCCCGCGAGATCGTCGGCTTGTTAGGCCCTAACGGCGCTGGCAAGACCACCTCCTTCTACATGATTGCCGGCCTCATCCCGGCGGATGGCGGCTCGGTTTGCTTCAATGGCCACGACATGTCCCGCCTGCCCATGCACCGGCGCGCCCGCCTCGGCCTCGGCTACCTTCCCCAGGAGGAGTCCGTCTTCCGCAAGCTCTCCGTCCTCGATAACCTCCTCGCCATCCTGGAAACCCGCCCCGGCCTCAGCCGCGCGGACCGCCACGACCGCGCCCACGAGCTGATGCAGCGCTTCGGCATCACCAAGCTCGCCAAGTCCCTCGCCATCACCCTTTCCGGCGGTGAAAAGCGCCGCCTCGCCATTGCCCGCTCGCTTTGCTCCGACCCCACGCTCCTCATGCTCGACGAGCCCTTCGCCGGCATCGACCCCATCGCCGTGGAGGACATCCAGCGCATCGTCCGCGAGCTCCGCGACCGCGACGGCCTCGCCATCCTCATCACCGACCACTCCGTCCGCGAGACTCTCACCATCACCGACCGCGCCTTCCTCATCCACGACGGCCGCGTCATCCTCGAAGGTGCCTCCGGTGAACTCGTCGACGACCCCATCGCCCGCAAATACTACCTCGGCGAGGACTTCAAAATGTGACCCGGAGCGCAATGGGAGCGAAGCGGACATGGACGGCCACTTCATCCCTAAATACACCGTCAAAATTCATTCCGCCCCATCGACCCCGTCTTCCCGGAGCGCGGAATTCATTCCGCCCCCATCGTCTCCGTCTGAGTCCCGGAGGGACGTTAGAGATTAGCCGGTGGCGTGAGCCACCGGAAACACACCGCCTGGATACTGAGTCCCGGCAGGGACGGCAGAATCGTCGTCAGCGTGACCGCTTTCCCCATCTCCTCTCCCTCTTGATCCGTGTCCATCCGTGGTTCCTCTTCCATCTTCCCTCATCCCTCATCCCTCATCCCTCTTCAAAAACTCCAGCCACCCCTCCGCCGTCTTCTTCGAAATCCCCGGCAGCAGCGCGATCTGCTCCGCCGTCGCCTCCTTGATCCGCGCCACGCTCCCGAAGTGTCCTAGCAACAGCCGCTTCTTGTTAGGAGACATCCCCGGCGCCTCATCTAACAAACTCTCCTTCATCCGCCGCCGGTAGAGCAGCGCGTTGTAACCATTCGCAAAGCGGTGCGCCTCATCCCGGATGCGTTGCAACAGCTTCAGCGCCCCCCGGTCATGCGGAATCAGGATCGGCTCGCTCTCTCCCGGCACGAAGACTTCCTCCCGCTGCTTCGCCAGCCCCACCACCGGCAGGTCGTGCAGTCCCAGCGCCTGCAGTTCCTTCACCGCCATGCTCAGTTGCCCCTTGCCGCCGTCCACGATTACCAGGTCCGGCAGCACGATCTTCGCCTTGCCTTCCTTCGCCAGCCGCCGCTGCGCATCCACCAAGTCCTCCTGGGAAAACTCCGCGTCCGGATTCGCCTCGCCGTTCTCCATCAGGATCCGCGAGTAACGCCTCCGGATCACCTCCGCCATCGAGGCGAAGTCATCCTGCCCCTCTACCGTGCGGATCCGGTACCGGCGGTAGTTCTGGTTATCCGGCTTGCCATCCGTGAAGCGCACCATCGACGCCACGATGTGGTTCGAGGAAACGTTCGAGATGTCGAAGCACTCCATCACCCGCGGCGGTCCCGCCAGGTGCAACTCCTCGCCCAGCTCCGCCAGGTCCTCCAGCGGCTTCACCGTCGTCTGCACCCCGCGCCCGCGGCTGAACTGCCGCGTCGGTGAAAGCGTCTTCTCCAGGTTCTGCAAAACATCCCGCAGGCTCGCCGCCTTTTCAAAGTCCAGCCGCTCCGCCGCCGCCTCCATGTCCACCCGCAACGAGTCGAAGACCTCCCGCTTCCCTTTCCCCTCCAGCACCCGGCACGCCTCTTCCACCCGCTCCAGGTAAGCTTCCCGCGTGATCCGGCCGATGCACGGCGCCGAGCAATTCCGGATGATGTCCGCATTGCAGTGCCGGTAGTCCGCCTCGCCCGGTACCACCGCCCGACACACCCGCAACCCGAATACTTTGTTTAACCACTCCAAAGTGTTCCTCAATGCCCCGGAGTGGGGAAACGGCCCGAAATAGCGCGACCCGTCTTCTTTCTTCATCCGCGTCGTCGTGAACCGCGGCCACGCGTCCGCCAGCCGGATCTTCACCAGGAAGAACCGCTTGTCGTCCCGGAACGCGACATTGTAACGCGGCCGGTAGTCCTTGATCAACTTCCCTTCTAACAAGAGGGATTCCTCCTCGTTGCGCACCGTGTGGTACTCGAAATCATGGATCGAGTCGATCAGCGCCCGCGTCTTCACGTTCGACCGCATCTTCTGCGAGGCCATGAAATAAGACGACATGCGCCGCTTCAGGTCGCGTGCCTTCCCCACGTAAATGATTGATCCCAAACGGTCCTTCATCAGGTAAACCCCGGGCTGGTGGGGCACCTCGCGGAGCTTGGCTTTGAAATCCGGTTTGGACATGCGGTCGGCGGAGGGCCTCCTATGGAATGACGGCTCCCATAAATATCAACCGAAATCACTTTTGCACAGGCTCGGAAAATGATTCGCGACGCTTTACAAATGGCCTCCACTCACGCCATGACGGGGACAATGTGGCTTGACACCCCCTTTTGACTGCCTCTCTCTCTTCCAACACGTCCGTATGCTGCGAAAGACCCGACATTTTTCCGCGTTCCTCGCCTGTTCCCTCATGGGACTTGTCCCGGCAGCCCGTCTCGCGGCGCAGGAGCCACCGCCCGCACCTGCGGCACCCGTGGCTCCCGCGACCCTCATCCGGCTTTACGAAGAGGCGGAAAAAGCCTTCGCGGAAAAGACCTACGAAACCGCCGTCTCCAAGATCCAGGAACTCCTCGCCGCCATCGGCAACAACAAGGAGGCCCCCCTCGAGTTGCTCCAATTCAACCTCGGCCTCGCTTACCTCCTCGGGGACAAGCCCGCCGAGGCGGAAACCGCTTTCACCGAGTGCCTCAAGAAATTCCCCAAGGGCGAGTACGCCTCCCGCTGCTACCTCGGCGTCGGCCGCGCCTGCATGGCGCAGGACACTCCCGAGAAAAAGGAACGCGCCATCGACGCCCTCAAGCTCGCCGCCACCGATCCGAAGTACCGCACCGAGGCCGGCCTCTCGCTCGGCCAGGTTTACAGCAGCCTCAGCCGCAATGAGGAAGCCCTCACCGTGTTCAAGTCGCTCATGGGTTCGGACATCCGTTCCCCGCAGCAGACCACTGCCGCCGTGGAAGTCGTCGGCCTCCTGGCCGACATGGGCAAGCTGGAGGACCTCATCCCTTACCTCGACCGCCTCATCAACCAGTCCGGCGTCCGCAACGCCATGGCCTGGTATGTGAACCAAGTCATCGTCAAGGCGGACGAAATGGTCGCCTCGAACAACTACGGCACCGCCCTCGCCATCTACCGCTCCATCCCCCGCCGCAACGAGATCATCACCATCCAGAAGGACGCGCTCGAGGGCCAGCGCCGCGACGTGAAGATCCTCGAAGGCGCCGTCGCCCGCGAAAAGGCCGCCGCCGAAAAAGCCCAGGGCGGCAGCTTCAAGCGCTCCAACGCCTCGGAACTCCTCAACAACCTCAAGCCCGCCGTCCAGCTCGCCGAGGAAGCCCTCAAGGTCATCGAGGAAAAGACCGACCTCGACGCCGCCCTCCTGATGCGTCGCGGCCGTTGTCTCTACTACACGGACCGCAACGAGGAGGCCCTCGTCTGCTTCCGCACCATCCGCAACAAGTACGGCAGCTCCGCGGATGCGAAGCCCGCCGCCTATGCGGAAATCGTTCTCCTCAACAAACTCAAGGACATCTCCGCCATCAAGGCCCTCTGCGATGCCTACCTCCGCAAATATCCCGACGCGGAGAATGCCGAGCAGGTCGCCACCCTCGCTGGCGAGGTTCTCGTCCAGAGCGGAAATTGGCCGGAAGTTGGCAAATTCTACAGCAACTTGGAATCCAAGTTCCCGCAGTCCGCCAGCATCGACCGCTACGTCTTCTTCCAGGGTCTCTCCCTCTTCCAGGACGCGAATTTCAAGGAGTCCACCCCGCTCTTCGCGAAGTTCATCAAGACCTACCCGAATAGCGAACTCTTGGAAAATGGCTTCTACTACGTGGCCATGTCGTACTTCCTCACCAACGACTACAAGAACACGCTCGCCTCCATCAAGGAGTACCTCAGCAAATTCCCGGACGGCCGCTACGCCGGTGACCTCCGCTACCGTCTCGCCTTCATTGACTTCAATGACAAGGACGTTGACCAGACGGACAAGATCATCCGCGACCTCACCGCCTTCCTCAATACCCATCCGGAAGACGCTTCCGCCGGTTCGATGTTCTGCCTCCTCGGCGACACCTACGCCAAGAAGCAGACCAACTCCACCCTCCGCGACGAGCAGGCCCGCTTCCAGAAAAACGCCTTGGAGGCCTACAAGAAGGCCGTCGAAACCGACAGCCCGGACGACGTCATCCAATACGCCCTGGACAGCGCCACCGCCATCCTCCAGACGAACAAGGACTGGGCCGGCATCTCCGATCTCCACGGCAAGTTCCTCAAGGATCACCCCGAAAGCGCTCTCGCTCTCCTTTCCGCCTCACAGGTTGCCAAGATGAAGTCCCGCGAGGGCAAGGGGGCCGAGGCCGCCGCCATGCTTGCGGAGGCCCTCAAGCCCCGCATCGGGGATCCTGCCAACGAGCAGGTGGAATACCTCATCGACGTCCTCGTCGAAACCCTCGTCCCCCGCAAGAAGCCCGCGGAACTTGATGCGGACGCGATCGACAAGCAGCTCGTGGACATCGTTTCCGCCGCCATCAAGGGCCAGGAAAGCAAAACCTCGGACGCCCGCCTCTACTACGCCCGCGCCCGCCTCATGCAGCGCCTCCGCCGGGCGGACCGCGCCGACCTCTACCTGAAGGGCATCGCCACCATCAATGCCAAGGACCCCTCCGTCCTCAGCCCGGCGCTCCTCGCCGTCTCGGGTGAAATCCTCCTCAAGCTCGGCCAGGTCGATGACGCGGAAGGCATGTTCAAGCGTCTTCAGGATCGCTATAAGGAAGGCAGCTTCTCGGATGCCGGCCCCGTCGGCCTCGGCTACGTCGCCCTTGCCCGCAAGCAGAACGAAGAAGCCCTCAAGATCTTCGACGACGCCCTCAACAACAACGCCGGTATGGCCCGCTTCAAGGAGGCCACCCTCGGCAAGATCGAGGCGCTCCTCGCCCTCGGCAAGCTGGATGAGGCCGAAAAGCTCGGCCTCGAAACCGTTGGTAACAAGATGTTCCGCGGCGAGCCCGCCGGAAAAGCCTACCTCCTCGTGGCCCGGGTCTACCGCGACAAGGCCGCGAAGATTGGCGGAGCTGAGGTGGATAAGAAAATGGACCTCCTCAAGCAGGCTTACGGCACCTACCAGCGCGTTTACACCGCCTACAAGGCCTACCCGGAAGTCTGCGCCGAAGCTTATTTCCAAGCGGCCGAAACCGCCATCGAACTTGGCAAAAAGCCCGAGGCGGACGAAAACATGAAGATCCTTCTGGAAGATCCGAAATTCAAAAACACCGAGCGGTACAAGAAAGCCAGTACGGGCACCAAGTAAGTGAACTTCCCCATGACCTCGTCACCGCATTTCTTCCGCGCCGCGCTCCTCTGCTGTGCCGTCTCCCTTCCCGCTTCAGCGGCGGAGCCGGTCCGCCTCGTTTTCCAGAACGGCAGCTCCATCCCCGTCGCCGCGGTGGGCATCCAGGGGGAAACCGTTGTCGTCAAGGCCGCGGAGAGCGGCTATGCCGTCGGCCAGACTTTTCCCATGGCTTCCGTGGACCACGTCTACGGTGACAAGCCCGCCGAACTCAACCCCGCGATTTCCCTGCTTCTCAGCGGCAACCAGCGCGACGCGTTGAAACTCCTCGAACCCATCCTCGCCTCCCAGAAGGTCAGCGCGAAGATCCCCGGTAACTTCTGGCTGGAAGCCGCCCGTGCCGCCCTCGTCGCTTACGCGGTGGATGGCAACAGCGCCCGCACCACGGAAATCGGCAAGGAAATCGCCGACGCCACCCCGGCCCAGGGCATCGAGCCCTTCGCCGCACTTGGCAAGGCCCTCCTCATGCCCGCCTCTTCGGAGCTAGAGGCCCGCCTGGGTCTCCTTTCGGATCTCACCACCGAGGACAGCCCCACCGACCTCGCCGCCTACGCCTCCTTCTACCGGGGCAATCTTCTCAAGGCCGCCAAGCGCAATGCGGATGCCTTGGAAGCCTACCTCATGGTGCCCTGCCTCTATCCCGCCGGCGGATCCATTCTCAATGCCGCCGCCGAGCTGAACGCTTCCGAACTCCTCCTCGCCATCAACCGCCGCGATGAAGCCGTCGAGCTCCTCAAGTCCGCCCTCCACGACGGGGCCGGCACCATGCTCGCCGCCGAGGCGAACAAGCGGCTTGAAAGCACCAAATAAATTCGCATCATCACCCAATCGAATCCCTCTCCTAATCGTTCCTCCTATATCCACGCCATGAAAAACATGATTCAAAGGGCCGCCTATGTGGCTTTTGTGCTCCTTCCGATGTCCGCCTTCGGTGCGGATGCAGCCAAAGCCGGTGTAACCAAGAAGACCCTTCTGTCCACCTACTTTGAAGGCGGCTGGGTCATGCACGTGCTCCTGGTTTTCTCGATTGCCATGGTGTGGCTCATCATCGACATCTGGCTCCGCACCAACAAGCCGAAGATGACCCCTCCTGAGGACGTCACCATGGCCCAGGAACTCTTCCGCGCCGGCGACTATGTCGGTGCCTATCAGGCCATGAAGGCCAGCTTCAGCCCCTTCGCCGAAGTCATGCGCGCCGGTCTCGGCTCCGTCGGTTACGGCAAGGACGCCACCGAGGAAGCCATCTACTCCACCGTGGACAAGGTGAACTCCACCCTCCAGACCCGCATCAACTATCTCTCCGTCATCGGGGTCTGCGCTCCTATGATCGGTCTGCTCGGAACCGTCGGTGGTATGAAAGGCGCCTTCGGCAGCCTTGGCTCCACCGGTCTCTCCGGCGGCGTTGGTGAACTCGCCGGCCACATCGGTGAGGTCCTTGTCGCCACCGCCACCGGTCTTCTGGTTGCCATTCCGGCATTCATGGCCTTCTACTTCCTGCGCAACAAGCTCCAAGGTGCCGTTCACCAGCTTCAGGAAACCTCCGAGCACCTCTTCCGCAACGCTCCTTACGATTACCTGAAGGACGCCGACGTCGGCCAGGAGGAAACCTACGCCGCCCTGCCCAACTGGGTCCAGGCTCCCGAGGGCTGATTTTCCAGTCGCCCGTTTTTTCAATAACCTTCAAACTTGATCTGATCCTATGGCCGGTGGTGGTGGTGGCGGAGACGGGGAACCGGAGTTCCAAATTGCTCCGATGATTGACGTGCTCCTCGTGCTGCTCGTCTTCTTCGTCATGATCACCTCCGCGGAGGTGCTCAAGGTGGACAAGAACCTTACGCTGCCCGTTTCCCCGAACGCGAAACAACGCGAGAAGGAAATGGCCAAGCACGAGACGGCCGTGAACCTCCGCTTCGACCCCGCCACCAACAAGGGCGTTCTCGTCATGGACGATAACGTCTACAACAACTGGCAGGATGTCATACCCATCCTCAAGGCGAACCGCGAGCGGGATGAAAAACTCCGCGTCGTCGTCCGCGGGGATGCCCTCGTCCCCGCCGGGGAAATCCAGAAGGTCATGAACCTCGTCGGTGAGGCCGGGATCTCCGACATCGCCTTCTCCGCCTCCAACAAGTGACCCGCCCATGAAAAAGAAACGCAGTCACCGCCGGAAACGCAATGCGGAGGTCAATCTGGGCTTCCAGATCGCTCCCATGATCGACGTGGTTTTCGTCATCCTCCTCTTCTTCATCGTCCAGGCCGCCGATATCCAGGTGGAGAACTCCCACATCACCAAGCTGCCCGGCACCATCGAGGCGTCCACCGCCACCGTCACCCCGGACGAGATCGCCATCCGCATCGAGGACGACGGCCAGGTTTACCTCAACGAGGATCCGCTCGACACCCCCACCTCGCCGAGACTCGGGGAACTCGCCAGCAACCTCAACCAGCTCAAGCAGGCCAGCGACGCCTCGAAATCCGAGGTTCTCGTCACCATCTACGCCAATGAGCTTGCGAAATACCAGCGGGTCGTGGATGTCCTCGACGCCCTGAGCTTGGCCAAGATTTCCAACGTCAGCTTCCAAGCCGGCAGCCCGGAGTGATCTGCGGGCTCCTGCCCCGCTTCCAACCCCCCAATCCGCCACTTCCATGGAAACCATGAGCAGAAGAAAGCGCGGCCATTTCCGCAGGTCTTCCGCCGTGGGTAATCTCGGCTTCCAGATCGCGCCGATGATTGATGTGGTCTTCGTCATCCTCCTCTTCTTCATTGTCCAAGCCAGCGATATGCCGGTGGAGAATTACCATCTCAACAAGTTGCCCTCGGCTATCCAGGCAGGCCCGGTTACCGGTTTCTTGGATGAAGTCGCCGTCCGGGTGGCGGACGATGGCCAGGTCTACCTCAATGAGGATCCCGTCGATGGCACCTCGGACGGAACTTCATACCGTGGGCTCCCTGAACTTGCCGGTAACCTCGGCCAGATCAAGCAGTCCAGTGATGCCTCCGGTTCACCCGTGCTCATCACCATTTACGCCAATGAACTCGCGAAATACCAGCGGGTGGTCGATATCCTCGATGTCTTGGCTCAGGTGGGAATTAGCACCGTGACTTTCGACGCGGGTACCTACGATTGACCCACGGGCCAAAATGTTGGCTCCGGACAAAATCAGCCGTCAAAGGCCCTGGTTGAGAATCGCTTGCTCCATGGCTTCCGATATTGCTGACGTGGGAAGGAAAATTCTCGCAACCGGGGCAACGTGGTAGCACATTTCTTCTTAGGGAAATTTCCCGAAAAACCTCAACCCCCGGCCCCATGGACTTTTACGATAACGAAGGAAACCTCGTCCAGATCGAGGAGAAGAAACAGACCTTGTGGAACAAGATGGGCGGCGGTTCGCTGCTCATCGCGGCACTCTTCCACATCGTCCTTCTCGTCATCGGCGCCTTCTGGATTTTCCAGATCATCCGCGAGCCGGAGAAGAAAGTGGATTTCATGCCCCCCGGCGGCGGGGGAGGGGAGCGCGGTGCGGACCAGCAGGTCCAGCAAAAGCGCCAGAAGCAGATCACGCCCGTCACCAGCGTGAAGCGCGTCTTCGCGGAAGGCGCGAAGTCGAATTTCCAGATCCCCGAGCAAGGCGACAACTTCGGTGAGATGTCCACCCTCAGCACCCTCAGCGGGGGCGGCATGGCCGGTGGCCTCGGTGGTTCCGGCAGCGGCAAGGGCTTTGGCAAGGGAGCTGGCAACGGCGCCGGAATGGGCATGGGGGCCGGTGCGGGCAAACTCTTCGGCCTCATCCCCGAAACCATGCGCAAGCGTTGTTCCAAGGAGGACCGCCTTACCCGCCTCAAGGAGAACGGTGGCACTCCCGCTTGCGAGGAAGCCGTCGTGAAATCCCTCCAATGGCTCAAGGCCAACCAGAATTCCGACGGATCCTGGGGCCAGGACAACAAGGCCGCCATGACGGGCTTCGCCCTGCTCGCCTACTTCGGCCACTGTGAAACGCCCATCTCCCCCGAGTTTGGCGAATCCTGCATGAAGGGCATCGTTTACCTCGTGAACCTCGGCATGCGGAACGACGGCAAACTCGCCGGTGAGTTCGCCTCCAACGGCTGGTGCTACGAGCACGCCATCGCCACCTACGCCATTGGCGAGTCCGCCACCTTCTGCAAGGATCTCAAGATCGAGGTGCCCTCGCTCATAACCGTCGCCGAAAAGGCCGGCCAGTTCATCATCGACAACCAGAACAAGAACGGCGGCTGGGCCTACCAATACAAGACCGATGGCGGCCACACCGACCTTTCTGTCGCCGGCTGGCAGTTGCAGGCCCTCAAGGCCTGCAGCCACACCGGCATCCGCTATTCCGGCCTCGCCGGCTGCATCACCAAGGGCCTCGACTACGTTGCCCTCCGCCAGAATGAAAACGGCGGCTTCGGCTACAGCGGCACCGATTCGGAGCTCAATTACCTCACCCTCACCGGCGTCGGCATGCTCTGCAACCAGGTCTGGGGCAAGGGCAACCGCAACGAGGTCAAGAAAGCCTCCAAATACGTCCTGGATAACACCAAGTTCGACTACAACAGCGAGTTCTGCGACCTCTACGGCCACTACTACGAGTCCCAGGCCATGATGCAGCGCGGCGGCGAGGACTGGAAACAATACAACGAAATCTTCCGCGACCAACTCCTCCAGAACCAGAATGACGACGGTTCCTGGAAGGCCCCCGGTGGTGGCCAGAAGCCCCGGGCCATTGCTCCCCGCTACACCGGAAACAGCCCGGACGACAAGGTCTACCGGAATGCCCTCTGCACCCTCATGCTTGAGGTCTACTACCGCTTCCTCAGCACCGATTCCGGCGGCGGTGGCCGCGCCGGCCGCCCCGGCATCTGAAAGGAGGGCGCGTCGGCCCGATCCGCCGTGGTCTTCAGTAAGGAGGGCCGATCTCCGGTCGGCCTTGCCGCCACCACCACCTCCGGCATTCCCGGAGGACCGCCTGGACCTCACCCCCGTCTCCGATCCCCTTAAGGAGGACAGATCTCCCTTCGGTACTAACGCAATCACCATCTCCGGTTTGCCCCGTATCAAGGATAGGATTCCGGCCAGCGTCGGCCAGCGACGCGTTTTCATCCGGAATCCCCTCCAATTGAACCAGTTCCCGCCATCTATATTGGCAGGCGGTCCGTTGGTTGAGAACCACCCCCGATGTTGCTATGATCGCGATAAGACGCCGCTTGAATGCTTCCCATCGAATTCCAGGAATCACGCGGGTATCCGCACGGACTCCGTCCTCAAATCAGTAAAATCCCCAATCACCCAACATCACTTGATCCATCTACAATCAATCAACTGCGGGATTCACCCCAAAAGTACGGCGCCAAATATCCGAAACTCACCTCCCTCAATGGGAGCCCCGGCCCACAAACCATTGCCAATCAAATCAATACGGCATCTGCCTCTCCTTTAAACCGCCCGGAAGCCCCGTTTTCTTTTCTGAAAAAGTGGACAAAAGTGGACATTTTCCTCCTGGGCCACCGCCACCCCCCGCCGTCTCGGCCCCCCCTTTGAAAGATCACCGCCTTCTACCCGTAGGCCTCCCCCTGAGGCCCGGACTTGCGTTCAGGGCCCGGATCGCTAGACTCCACCAAGATTCAATGAAGTGCTGCCACCTCTCAGTCGCGGGATTGCTCCTTTCCGCGTCCTTCGCTTCCGCTGCCCCGGAAGCGCCCGTCCAGTCCCTCAAGGAAACCAACTTTCTGGAGCTCCTCGCGAAAGGCGGCATCATGATGTACCCCCTCGGACTCATGTCCGTGATCACGGTGCTCCTCATCATCGTCTTCATGCTCACGATCCGCCGCAACGCCATCGTCAGCGACCGCTTCATGACCACCGCCGAGTCGCTCATCCGCAAGCGCGACTATGTCGGCCTCATCACCTTCTGCCACCGCCGCAACGAGTGCATGGCCCGCGTCACCCAGAAGACCATGGACTTCGTCGCCGCCAATCCGAATGCCACCTTTGAAACCGTCCGCGATGTCGTCCAGACGGAAGGCTCCCACCAGGCCGGAAACCTCACCTCCCGAGTCACCTACCTCGCGGACATCGGCGCCATCGCCCCCATGGTCGGCCTCCTCGGCACCGTCTTCGGCATGATCGAGGCCTTCATGAGCATCGCCAATGGCCAGGTCCCCGGCGTCCGGGAAATGGGCATGGCGGAAGGTGTCTCCAAGGCCCTCATCGCCACCGCCGGTGGTCTCGCCATCAGTATTCCCGCCCTCGCCTTCTACTCCATCTTCCGCGGCCGGGTGCAAAAATACGTCTCGGAGTTGGAGGCCGCCGCCACCCACCTCATCGCCCTCCTTCAGCCGCAGCTCGACCGCCAGGCATCCTCGCCGGTCCAGCCCTTTGCCAATCCCGTGCCGCAGCGTCCTCGCGAGGACTATGCCATGCCCGTGGCCTCCCCTCTCGTCGGCGAGCGGCCCGATCTCCATGGCATTTAAACCCTTCCGGGGATGAGATTCACCAGCAAACAGCCTCCGCCGATCGCCATCCAGCTGGCGCCGATGATCGACATCCTGCTGCTCCTGCTCAGCTTTTTCATCATCAGCTACCAGTTCAGCAAATCGGAAACCGAACTCAACGTCGCCGTCCCCACCGCCCAGGAGGGCGCGGAACCGGAGCGAGTCCGCGGGGAAATCATCATCAACGTCCTTGCCGATGGTACCCTCAAGGTCGAAAGCCGCGTCGTCGACCGCCTGCAGCTCTTCAACAACCTCGCCGAGATTGCCAAGCAATTCGCCAACCAGCCCGTACGCATCCGCGGTGACGGCGCCGTCCCGTACCAGCGCATCGTCGAGGTCATCGACACCTGCCAGAAGGCCGGAATCTGGAACATTTCGTTCGCGACCCAGCGGCCGGAACCCACGGAGTGATTCGCTTTGCAAAACCCCACCGTTCGCACAAGCTCCACCACCTTGAAACGCGCCCTCGCATTTCTGATCCTTGCCCCGGGCATGGCTGCCGCCCAGGCACCTCCGCCGCCACCACCGCGCGCGGAGGCCGTGGACCCCGCCCTGGCCGCGGATGCCGCCAATGATTTCTTCCTCCGCGGCAAGAACCTCTACGACTCCGCGCAGGCAGCCGCCGCCATGGAGAACCGGGTGGACTTCTTCCAGCGCGCCGCCGTCATCTTCGAACGCTACATCACGGACTTCCCCAACCACCCGAATGCCGAGATGGCCTGGTGGTACCTCGGCAACAGCTACTACCAGTCCGGCCGTATTGACGATGGCAAGCGTTGCTTCAGTACCCTCCTCAACCGTTTCGGCAAGGGCAAGTGGGCCGCCGCCGCCGCCTACACCCTCGCGGCCGATCATTACAACAACGGCGAGTATGCCTTTGCCGCCCCCTTGTTCGAGCGCTTCGCCGTCAATGCCGCCAAGCCGGAGGAACGCCCCCGCGGCAACTACTTCGCGGGCAATTGTTACCGCCTTCTCGGCCGGGACCGCGAGGCCGCCGTCGCTTACAAGCGCGTCGTCGAGGATCCCGCCGGCGGCTTGTTTGCCGCCCAGTCGAAGGTTGCCCTCGGCCACCTTTCCCTGCGGGCGGGCAAACTCCAGGAGGCCCTCACCCAGTTCCAGGAGGTCATCGACAGCCGCGAGGTTCCCAAGGTCCGCGGAGAGGCCACCCTCCAAGGCGCTCTCACCGCCACCAAGCTCGGCCAGATGGAGCTCTCCGACAAATACCTCCGTCTCATCCTGCAGACGGAGGGAATGGAAGCCTTCCGGCCCGAGGCGCAGATCGCCCTCATGACCAATGCCCTCGCCAAGGAGGATTTCCGCCAGGTCATCGAGATTTTCCGCCGCAGCACCGTAAAGGCGGAGGGCGACAAGGAGGCCACCCGCCTCATGATCGCCGGCCGCGCCTACATGGGCCTCAAGCAACCCACCGAGGCACTCCAGCTTTTCCGCGATGTCGAGAAGCTCGTGAAACCGGAAACGGACCTTGCTTTCCAGGCTTCCTACTACCGCCTCCTTTGTTTCTACAAGATCGAGGGCCGCCACGTCCCCGACCAGGTGGACGCTTTCCTCCAGCTCTATCGCAAGGCCCGCCCGGAGGACGAGCGCATCCACACCGCCCTCATGATGAAGGCGGAAACCTTGTTCTCCAACAAGGATGTCGCCGGCGCCGCCAAGGTCTACAGCGAGATCAACGCCAGCGCCGTCAGCGAGAAAAACAGGCCCGGCCTTCTCTATCAGCGCGGTTGGTGCCTCTCCGAAGCCGGGGATGCCCAGGGAGCCATCCGCTCCCTCTCCGAATTCATCACCAAATATCCCGACGATTCCCGCATTCCATCCGCCCTCGCCAAGCGTGCGAAGTCCTTCGCGGAAGGCGCGGAAAACGCCAAGGCCATCGCCGACTTTGATCGCCTCATCGCGGCGAAGAACGTGCCCGATGATCTCGCCTCCTTCGCCTGGCTGGAGTCCGCCCGCCTGCGCCGTGCGGAAGGAAATGTCACCGACATGATCGCCCGCTACCAGGGCCTCCTGAAGGATATGAAAGACCTCGATGGCACCCATCAGGCGGAGGCAAACTACTGGATCGGCTGGGGCCTCGTGAAAAACAACACGCCCCGCGACGCGGTTCCCTATCTGGAAAAAGCCCGCACCATCCGGCCGGAAGCTTATCGGAAGCACGCCGGCCTCCTGCTCGCCCTCGGCTACTTCGCTGCCCAAGACCCGCAGAAGCTCGCCGCGGAAATCAATCTCGCCATCGCCGGCGGCTACGAGTCTGACATCCCGGACCCCACCGTCGAGTGGTCCGGCATGCAGTCCTACAACACCGGCGACTTCACCTCCGCCGCCAAGTGCCTCGAGCTCGTTTCCAACCCCAAGGAACCCCGCGAGACCCGCAAGGAAATCTGGCGCTACCTGGCCAAGGCCCGTCTCGAAACCGGCGAGGGCGAAGCGGCCCTCATCGCCGTGAACAACGTCCTCGCCGTTGAGGATAATCCGAGCTGGAAGGCGGATGGTCTCGTGGACCGCGGCCGTGCCCTCTTCCTCCTCAAACGCTATCAGGAAGCCCGCAAGGCCGCCGACGAGGCGGACGAATTTCATCCCCAAGGCCGCACTCTCGCCGCCTTGCACCTCCTCTCCGGCGATCTGTTCGTTGAGGCCAGGCAACTCGGGCCCGCGGGCGCCGCCTACGCGAAGGTCGTCCTCCTGCATGAGGATAAAGACCTGAAGCCGCTTGCTCTTTGGAAATACATCCAAGTACTCACCGAGCAGGGCAATGCCGAACAGGCTCAGGAAAAGCGCCAGCAGCTCAAATCCGAGTTTCCCGACTGGAAGGAACCTGTTCCTTGAATAATATACCCCTGCGTTGATCTTTCCGACTCCATGATTCCTCCTGCCTCCGCCGCTCCCAAACCCGCCAAGCGCAAGACCGAGAAAAACGCCTGGTCCACCGAGAAATCCGCCGAACTTTACGGCGTTGAAACCTGGGGACACGGATTTTTCGGCGTGAATAAAAATGGCCATGTCACGGTTACCCTCGAGGACGGCCAGGACCAGAAAGAGGTCTCCCTTTTCGAAGTGATCGACGGTCTCCGCGACCGTGGCACCCACCTGCCCGTGCTCCTGCGTTTCCGGGATCTCCTTCATTCCCGCATCTCGGAGATCAATGAATCCTTCCGCAAGGCGATCAAGGATTCCAAATACCGTGGCGAATACCGTGGGGTCTATCCAATCAAGGTCAACCAGCAGCGCCAGGTCATCGAGGAAATCTCCGAGTTCGGGAAGAAATACCACTA
>CAXTTX010000020.1:17926-23291 GCA_964247045.1 uncultured Verrucomicrobiales bacterium
GCCTCGAGGCAGGTTCCAAACCGGAACTCATCGCCGCCCTCGCCCACATGCACGATCCGGATGCCTACCTGATCTGCAACGGCTACAAGGACGAGGAGTTCATCGACCTCGCGCTGCATTCCCAGAAGATGGGCCTCCGCATCATGCTGGTCCTGGAAATGCCCAGCGAGTTGAACCTCATCCTCGAACGCTCCCGCAAGCTGAACATCCTGCCGAACCTGGGCGTCCGTGTCCGCCTTTCCACCAAGGGCTCCGGCCACTGGCAGGACAGCGCCGGGGACAAATCCGTTTTCGGACTCAATGCCTCGCAAGTCATCGAGGTGGTCGATCAACTCAAGGAGTCGGGCTACCTCGGTTGCCTGAAGATGCTCCATTACCATCAGGGTTCGCAGATCCCGAACATCGCCGCCATCCGCGAGGGCGCCACCGAGGCCGTCCGCATGTATTGCGACCTCGTCAAGGAAGGCGCCCCCCTCGGTGTCCTCGACATCGGCGGCGGCATGGCCGTCGATTACGACGGCTCCCACACCAATTTCCACTCCTCCTGCAACTACTCGGTCGCCGAATACTGCACGGACATCGTCGAGGTTATCTCGCAGATCTGTGACAAGGCGGGCGTCGCCCATCCGAATCTCATTTCGGAGTCAGGCCGCGCGGTCGTCGCCTACTACTCGGTGCTCGTCTTCAACATTCTGGACGTCACCAGCGCCCAGACCAGCCAGGCGGCCCCTCCCATCCCGGAGAACGCCCCGCAGAACCTCATGAACATCATCGAGGTGAACAAGGTGGTGAACAAAAAGAACCTCCAGGAGTGCTTCAACGACGCGATGTACTATCGCGACCAGATGCGCGCCCAGTTCTTCTACGGTGCCGCCACCCTCCGCGAGCGCGGCCTCGCCGAGGCTTGGTTCTGGCACATCCTCACCCGCATCTCCAATCTCATTTCCGAACTCGATGACATCCCGGAAGACCTCCGCGAGCTTTCTTCCACCCTCGTCGATTTCTACTACGGCAACTTCAGTCTCTTCCAGTCCCTGCCGGACTCCTGGGCCATCGACCAGGTCTTCCCCGTCCTGCCGCTCCATCGCCTAGACGAGCGTCCGCGCAACCGCGCCGTCCTCGCCGACATCACCTGCGATTGCGATGGTAAGATCGACCGTTTCATCGACAAGGAGGATGTCGCCAAGGTCCTTCCGCTCCACGACTTCCGGGCGGACGAACCTTACTATCTCGGCGTATTTCTCGTGGGTGCCTATCAGGAAACCCTCGGCGACCTCCACAACCTTCTGGGTGATACCAACGTCGTCGGCGTCCACTTGGAAAAGGGCAAACCCGTCTACACCCACGAGGTCGAAGGTGACACCGTGGCCGATGTCCTCACCTATGTAGAATTCGACCCCAAGGAACTCGTCACCCGCTTCCGCACCTTCGCCGAAAAAGCCGTCACCGAGGGCCGCATCTCTCCCAAGGAACGCCGCGAGATCCTCGACCTCTTCCGCGAGGGCCTCAACGGCTACACTTACTTCGAGAGTTGATACGCGGTAACGCGATCACTTCAACTTCGGGGCGTAATCCTTCCAGAGCCACTCCAAGGCTCCGGGTAGCGTCTGTCTGGTCACTTTCCCATCGACGTGTCCCGCGTTCGTCGCGAACACGTATCGGTATTCATAGCCCTTGTCCTTCAGCACCGCCGCCATCCGCTGGTTGGCCATGACCCAGTTGTGCAGCGATGCCTCATCGCGGTCCCAGCCGTTGTCCTTGTCGCTCACATGCAGCCATACACGGATCGGCTTCTTCCGTTCGTCCTTGATCAAATGCTTGTGGTATTCCCAAGCCCCATCCGGCGTGTCCGGATTCTCGGGCGACTCCTGGTCAACATAAGTCCCTGAGTAGCTCAACACCTTCCGATAGAGCTCCGGGTGAAACCACGCCATCGTGAACGCCGCCGCCGCTCCTGAACTGCCACCCATCGTTGCACGGCCTTCCGGGTCCTTCGTTAATTTCACCTCATAGTCCTTCTCGATTTTCGGCAGCACCTCGGTCTCGATGAAATCCGTGTAGGTGCCGCTCACGGTATCGTACTCCAGGCCGCGCTCGCTGCCTTTGGAATCGCCTCCGCCGGAGTTGACCAGGACCGCGACCATTACCGGTACCCGCTTCTCGTGGATCAGGTTGTCGAGCACCGTCGCGATCAGTTTGTAGCCCAGTCCGTCCTGCAC
Organism: uncultured Verrucomicrobiales bacterium; assembly: GCA_964247045.1. Taxonomy (GTDB): domain Bacteria; phylum Verrucomicrobiota; class Verrucomicrobiia; order Verrucomicrobiales; family Akkermansiaceae; genus Luteolibacter. The sequence goes on from CAXTTX010000020.1 coordinate 20,146, forward strand.
GACGATGAACGGGACTTCCTTCCCCTTCTTGTATTGCTCCGGAATATAGACCGCCACTTTCCGCTGGTAGGGCACCGTTCCCGGCTGGTTCTTCGCAATTCCCGGGTAAATCTTGCTGTCCGCCGACTCCATCGTGAACTCCTCCACCCGGCCTTTGGGCACGCCATCCTGCGGTTTGGTTTCCGCCGCGTCGGCATAGTCCGGTCCGATGGTGAAATCGCGCTCCCCCTTTTCGACTTCCGAGGCCTTGGGGGCCGCGCAAGCGATGATGGGGAACAGCACGGAGCACACGACTGGAGAGCGGGACAGTTTCATGGTTGTCAGGGTTTTGGGATGAATCGGATACACGCGAATTCCGGCGTTTTGTCATCGATTACGCAAGCTTCGCGGTCCCTTGCGTAAATCGCCGCCCGGGACGGCATGGGGTTGACAAACCGGCATCCTGTCTGCTGGTTTCCGGCGTTTTTCCTAGCCAGCCTATGATCCGCGTCGCCACCTTCGCCGAACCGGATATCGTCCTCATTGGAGGCGGTATCATGAGCGCCACCCTCGGAGTCCTCCTGCACCAGTTGGATCCTTCCCTCAAGATCCAGATCGTCGAGTCCCTTGCGGAGGTCGCCAAGGAAAGCTCCAACCCTTGGAACAACGCGGGCACCGGCCACGCCGCGCTTTGCGAGCTTAACTACACGAAGGAGAATGCCGACGGCAGTGTGGACATTTCCAAGGCCCTCGAAATCAACGAGGCGTTTGAGGTCTCGAAGCAATTCTGGGCCCACCTCGTCCGCCAAGGCGTCTTGGCGAACCCGTCGGAATTCATCACCCACGTCCCCCACATGAGTTTCGTCAGCGGCGCGGACAACCAGAAATACCTGGGCCGCCGCCATGCCGCCATGTCCGCCCACCACTTTTTCTCCGGCATGGAATTCACCACGGACCACGCCGTGATCCGCGAGTGGGCACCCCTTTTGTTGGACGGCCGCCGCGCGAAGGAACCCCTCGCCGCCACCCGCGCCCTCGGCGGCACCGACGTGAACTTCGGCTCGCTCACGCAATCCCTCGTCAGCTACTTGGAGAGCAAGGAGAACATCAAACTCGCCACCAAGCACCAGGTTCACAATATCAAGCGCAAGCGCGACGGTTGCTGGGAGCTGACCGTCAGGAACCTGGAGAAAAAGATCAACCGCTCCATCATCGCCCCCTTCGTCTTCGTGGGTGCGGGTGGTGCCTCGCTGCCGCTCTTGCAAAAGTCCGGTATCCCGGAAGGCAAGGGCTTCGGCGGCTTCCCCGTCAGCGGCCAGTTCCTCGTCTGCGATAACGAGAAAATCGCCCTCCGCCACGAGGCCAAGGTCTATGGCAAGGCCGCCGTCGGTGCCCCCCCGATGTCAGTTCCCCACCTCGATACCCGCATCATCGACGGCAAGCGCTCCCTCCTCTTCGGTCCCTTCGCCGGATTTTCCCCGAAATTCCTGAAGACGGGCTCCCTCTTCGACCTTCCCGGCTCCGTTCGCCTCAACAACATCGTGCCCATGCTGGCCGTAGGGAAGGACAACATGGACCTCACCCGTTACCTCATCGAGCAGGTCATGCAATCGCCGGAAGACCGCCTCGATGCCCTCAAGGAGTTCTTCCCGAAGGCTTCCCTCAAGGACTGGCATCTCGTTACCGCCGGCCAGCGCGTCCAGATCATCAAGCAGGACCCGAAAAAGGCCGGTGTCCTCCAGTTCGGCACGGAAGTCGTTTCCGCCGGAGACGGTTCCATCGCCGCCCTCCTCGGTGCCAGCCCGGGCGCTTCCACCGCCGTGGACGTGATGCTCGATATCATCCGCAAGTGCTTCCAGAGGCGCCTCAAGGACTGGGAGCCGAAGCTCCGCGAGATGATTCCCTCTTACGGCCGCGAACTCGTCAAGGACGCCACCCTCTACCGCAAGGTCCGCTCCGAGGCAGATGCCGTGCTGGGTCTCTCCTGAAGGATTTGCCCGCTCCCCGCGCGGAAAACATTGCCCTCGCGCGCCCGGAAATGGCTAGAGTCCCGGGGTGACTCCGGCAAACAGCGAAGAAAAGGCGGATGCGTCCTCGCGCCCATGGCTGCCATTTCTCCTCATCGTCCTTGCTTCCGCGCTGGCACACCTCTGGTGCCTCGGCTCGCAATTTTACATGGATGACTTTCCGCAGATCCGCGACAGCGTCGTGGTGCTGAAAGGGGACATTGCCAACCCGGTGACCAACACCTGGACGAACCTTTGGTACCTCATCCTCTACCGGGCCGTCGGGTTTTCTTCCGTTGCATTCCACGGGTTGAATTGGCTTCTCCACACGGGGGTGGCACTGTCCCTCTTCGTGCTCGCCCGGGATCTGGTCGCGGGCCGACACGCGCGGGGCGTTGCTCTCTTTGCCGCCCTCTTGTTCGCGGTGCATCCGCTCGCCAGCGAGATTCCCAACTACGCCCGCACGCAGGACCTCGCGTGGGTCACGCTCTTTTCCTTGCTTGCCGCCTGGTTCCTCTTGAAAGCGAACCGCGGCGGAGGCTGGCTGGCGACCCTCTCCTGTGGTGCCTGCGTCATTGGGGCGGGCTTCTCGAAAGGGCCGGGCTTTTTCCATGCGGGCATGGCCTGTGCCGCGGTGGGTCTCGGTTTCATGGAACCCGCTACCCGGCAATTTCTTCGGAAACGCGGGCTCTGGATTGCCGGAGCTTTCGTCGTGTTGATCGGCACCCTTTGGATCACCGGCAAGCTTGACCCCTATATCGGTGCGACGCGCCTGTGGTCGGAACCGCGCTTCACCGGCCATGCCTACACGCTTTCCCGGGTCTTCTGGGAATTCACCTGGCGTGCCCTTCTGCCCTTGAAGCTTTGTTCGGATCATGGGGTGACCGAGACATTGGTTCCGCCGGGAACGGGTTTTTGGACGATCCCCGACAAGGGTGCGATGGTCGCCATGGCCGGGCAGCTCGCCTTCGCCGGCTTCTCTCTGGTATTGGCTTTCCGGAAATCCACGCGGCTCCTGGGCCTCTGTCTTTTCCTCTTTGTGGCCACCATGCTGGTCCGTGTGCTCTATCTGATTCCGGAGTTCATGCCGGAGTACCGCATCTATCCGGGGCTTCCGTGGTTCTGCCTGGCCGCCGCCGTCGTGCTTTCCTCGGTGTGGAA
>CAXTTX010000020.1:23301-25347 GCA_964247045.1 uncultured Verrucomicrobiales bacterium
TACCTCTTTGAAACCCTCTCCCCGGTGTTTCCCTCCATCTTGTTGTTAGCGGGGTTCGCGGCCATGTCCGCCCAGCGATCCCTCGTCTGGCACGACTTGAACCGCCTGACTGGCGACGTCCTCCGCCAATACCCCGCCCGCGCCCGTGCTCTTTGGGAAATGAACGACCGCGATCTGGAGAAGGGCAACTACCAGGCGATCATCGACCGCCAAGGCAGGCTCTGGCCGGAGATTGAGCTTCGCTTCGTCCAGGAAAACCAGCGCCTTGCCCCCGCGCGCGAAATCCCCAGCGGCGACTTCGTCCTCTCCATGGTGGCCATATTCGGACGCTATGCCCGCGCCGTCGCCCACCAGTCCGGAAACCCCGCGTCCGGCATCGCCGTGATGAAGCGCCTGGAAGCCCACATGACCCAGCTCGGGATGACGCCCGAAAACAAGGCCCTGGAGTGGGGCTATTTCTATCACGACATGGGACTTCTCCACGAAATGGCCGGAAACTACCCAGCCGCCGTGGAGTGGATGCGCAAGCCGATGCCGCCCTTCTGGCCGCAGGACCGTGAGCGCTTGGAAAAGAAGCTCGCGGAGATGTCTAAGCCAGATTCGTGAACACCGCCTGCACGTCGTCGTCGTCTTCGATCTTTTCGAGAATGGCCTCCACTTCTTCCATCTGATCTTCCGTCAGCTCGAGGGGCTGGGTCGGCAGCCGCTGCAGGCCGGACTTCTTCGGCAAGATGCCCAAGGCCTCCACCGCGTGGGTCAGGCTGGCAAAGGAACTGTAGTCTCCGATCACTGATACCGTGCCGTCCTCGTCCACAGTCAGTTCTTCCAAACCGGCGTCGATCAACTCCAGTTCGATCTCATCCAGTTCCTTGCCTTCCGGTTTCGGGAACTCGATCACGGATTTCCGGCTGAACATGAAGTCGAGTTGCCCGGAGTTCACCAGTTGGCCGCCGTTCTTGTTGAAAATGATCTTCAGGTTCCCCACGCTCCGGTTGGAGTTGTCCGTCGCGCACTCGATGAAGAACAGCGAGCCGTGCGGCCCTTTGCCCTCGTAGGTCACCTCCGTGATGTCCGCCGCGTCCTTCCCGGCCGCGCGCTTGATCGCCGCCTCGATGTTGTCCTTAGACAGGTTCTGCGCCTTGGCATTGTTGATCGCCACCCGTAGCGGTGCGTTGGATTCCGGATCGGGGCCGCCGTTCTTCGCGGCCATCGTGATGGATTTGGCCAGCTTCGGGAACACCTTGGACATAGTAGCCCAACGCGATTCCTTTGCCCGGCGGCGGCATTCGAAAGCTCTTCCCATGGATTTTGTCTGGTTGAAAATGACCGGTAAGTCACCGGGGCGATCTAAGCACGGAGCCGCCGGGATGCAAGCGAAGTGCGGTAGGGTGGTTCCGGAGGGCCGAAAAGCGATCCGGCGGCGATCACCCGAGGCCCAATGCCTTTAAGGATTGGCCGCAGGATCTTCAACGCCGTCGGTGTTGAAGGAGCGCCTGTTTTCCCGGGTATTCGCTTCCCGTCACGACGTGATCGCCGTGTAAAGCACGGGAACGATGATGACTTGCAGTAGCGAAAAGGCGATCGCCACGCCAATGGTCCCGAGGGCTCCTTTTTGTTCTTGCAGCCGGGCCTCGCAAACACCGGCACCGAGGGTGAATATGACGATGAAACCCAAGGCAAGCCACCCGGGCAAGTCGCCGGACCAGTCTGAAAACAGCGGGATGGTAAGGTGCATCCCCGTGATTGCCACGATAGCCGCGCCGGTTGGGGCAAGCCATGGGACAATCCTGGCCACCCTCAAGGCATGGTTGGTCTTGTAAACCGTTTCAACTTCCCCGGTGTCAGCCGGGGATTTCGGGTGAAGAGGCTCATCCATTCCGCCTGCTTGCTAACAAAACGAGCGTGCTTCCGCCAAACGAAAACGGGTGGCCTTGTGGGGCCACCCGTCCGTGAGTTCCGGACCCGCCGGAAAAGTTTGTTTATCGGGAAACGATCAGTGCTCGTAGCCACCTTCGCCGTGCTCGGCGAGGTCCAGGCCGGACTCCT
>CAXTTX010000021.1:0-5298 GCA_964247045.1 uncultured Verrucomicrobiales bacterium
CACGAACAGGACAACCGCAAGGTCGTAGATCGCGATGGCAAGAAGGTCATCCTCTCCCATGAAACCGGCCTGAACACCTACACCCACACCGAGGACGCGCTCGCCGTGAAGGCTTCCGACTGGTGGAAGGAAAACGGCGCCGTCTGGGACTCCATCCGCAACTTCTGGATCGATGCCGGCCAACAGCCCGGACCGAAGTTCACCTACCAGGCCACTCTGGACGGCACCAGCCTCCGCAAGAAATTCGAGGAACTGGAAAAGACAAAGCCAGCCAAGGAGGCCGTCATCCAGGCCCTCACGCCCTATCTCTCCGCTTCTAACTGATATACACACGCTGACATCTGCACCCCGAATCATGAAATCACTCTTTCTTGCCCCCCTTGCGGCCGCCGTGTTCACCATGAACGCTGGCGCCGCCCTCATCGCCTATCAGGACGGCACCCACGGCCTCACCGGCAACGTCACCTATGAAGGCTGGGACCAGCTGAACAACGTCCGCATCAACAACACCGCGACGACACCGGGCAACAATGCCACGCGTCCCTACGGCTTCAACAACCTCACGAACGCCTGGACCTCCACGCTTGCTTCCAACCAGGGCACCGGCACCTCCGTCCTCAACAAGTCGGGTGGCTACGGTTATATCGCCAGCGGCAGCCTCCATCAGGGAGCCAACTCGAATGCGGTTCTTCCCGGCGGTAACTTCACCATCACCGGCACCACCATGAGCGGTATCCAAACCCTCATTTTCCAAATCAAGGCCACCGACCGCAATGAAGCGGTCTTCAACGCCGGCGGACTGCCCACCCTCTCGATCAACGGGGGCCTCTTGCTCCCATCGGACTACTCCAGTCTGTATGGCACCATCGACAACTATTCCGGATCCGGAGTTACCGCCCAGGACATGGACTTCTACGCCTTCCAGTGGGACCTCACCGGCGTCGTGATCCCAAATGGCGCGAGCTATTCGATCGGCTGGCAGGGCCTTTCGAACTCCGGCATCTTCGAACTCCAGGTCAACCAGGGCGATGTCTTCGCCGCGGCCGTTCCTGAGCCTTCCACCGGCCTGCTAGGCGCGGGTGCCCTGTGTCTCGCATTCATCCGTCGCCGTCGTGCTTGATTCGCCATCCATGATTTTGGCTCGCTCGGGCGTCGCCCTCTTGCTCGGTGCCTCCGGCCTCATGGCCGGTGGCACCGGCCCTTTTTTCGCCCATTCGCCCGTGACCGCGGCGGATCTCTGGATGTACCCTCACGCCGGGTCGCCCGGCACGAATCCCTCGGCCTCGGTTTTCACGGCCTTGCCGGAGCTGGATCCGTCCTTTGATGACCGGTTCTCCCAGTTCGTTATCAAGTTCAACACCGAGGCGGCGGGGATCCAGAAGAACCTCGGTGCCGCGAACTATGATCTCTCCAGCGTCAGGCTGACCTGCGTGGTTTCGGAGGAAGAAAGCTTCTACTATGACCCCACGCCCGATCCGCTGGCAGGATTCGGAACGGGGGCGGACTCCGATCCGGGCCGCCCGATCGAGGTCCATGGCACGGGCTTCAAGAGCCCCTTCACCGAGTCGACCTTCTTGGAGAACTCGCCTTACGGGGTGACCGACCGGGGTGGCCGCAATGCTTATGCCCTCGGCTACACGCCGGAAGGCACCGCCCGGGATGTCAGCAACAACTTCAGCAATAACTTCGACGCGATCCCCTGGGCGACTGCCAAGGTTCTTGTCCCCGTCGAAGGTGGGGAAGAAGGGGAGCCGCAGCAGTGGGCGGAACTCACGCCCGGAGAACTGGTGCCGATATATGCCCACGTGGTTTTCGACCTTAACCTTTCCGCGCCGGGCGTCGCCAACTACGTGAGGACTTCCCTCAACCGCGGTTTCATCTGGCTCACCGTCAGCGCGCTTTACGGCACCGAGCAAATGGCCTCCTCCGGATACCCCTCGTTCTTCACGAAGGAGGATCCCGAACAAGCCCTCACGCATGATGTGGCACCCACCTTGGACGTGGAATACAGTCTTCCCGTCAAGATCACGTCGTTCTCCCGGGATTCGGCCTTGCAGACCGCGCAGCTTTCCTGGAATGCCTCTCCCGGGTTCGTCTACAAGGTCGAAAAGACCGGGGATCTGACTTCAGGAATCTGGCAGCCGGTTGATAGCAACCGGACCACCGCCGCTCCCGGTGAATTGAACTGGTCTGGCGCCAGCCTGCCTGACCGTACATTTTTCCGCGTCACCCGCACCCCGCTGCCGCCGCCATGAAACGAAGAACCCGGGCCAAGGGATTTACCCTCGTCGAACTGCTGGTCACCATCGTGATCATCGCGGCCTTGGTGGCCGCGAGCTTTGTCGGTGTGACTTGCGTGCGCAACCGGTCGAAATCGGCAGTCGAGATCGGTGCCGCCCGTAACCTCATCGCGGGCTACTTGACCTATGCCGCCGACAACAACGGCAACCTCTTGCCAGGCTTCAAGGAAGACCCGACCGCGACGAACCTCGAGGGTAAACTGGTCGGCTATCCGGCCAACGCCCGCTATGCCTGGCGCCTCGCGCCGAGCGTGCCCTCCGTCAAAGGCGTGATCCTCTACAACGGCAACGAGGACCAACTGCTAAAGAACGATCCTGACTACCGGGCCAGCGTCTATTCGAACATGGGAATCAACGCGGTTTTCGTGGGCGGACATTTTGGGAAGAGCAGTCCGCTCGATGCCGGGCGTGACAAATTGATCGCTGCCTACGGGAAATTCTTTGCCGGCACTTTGGCCGAAGTGGACGACCCGTCGAGGCTGATCGCCTTCGCTTCCGCACGACACATCGAGGATGGAGAAAAGGTCCCCGGCTACTTCCAGGTCTCTCCGCCCAATATCACGGGCAAGGTCTGGTCTTCCGGCAAGTTCTCCGCGGATAGCGACCCGGCAAGCCACGGCTTCGTGGACTTTCGTTGGAGCAGCAAGGCTCTGGTCGCGATGGTCGGTGGCAACATCGAGATGCTCGGCGAAGAGGAACTGCGCGACATGCGGCGCTGGTCGAATCAGGCTTCGCGGGCGAACAGCCGGGATTTCGTGGTCACTCAAACGCAGCAGTGACCGGGGCGGTCCGCGAGCCGGTTCCGCTCTCAACATTTCCGGTGAGCCCGCTGTTGCAGGTCCCGGAAAAACGCGGATACTCCCGCGACCCGCCCGCCATGCCGAAAGACAGCCAAACCCCTTGGGACGCCATCATCATCGGTGGTGGCCCCGCCGGATCCACCGCCGCCACCACCCTCGCCCAGGCCGGCCGCAAGGTGCTCGTCTTGGAAAAGGAACGATTCCCCCGCTTCCATATCGGCGAGTCGCTTCTCCCCTACAACCGCCGCATCTTCGACGACCTCGGCGTCTGGGAAAAAATCTCCTCCGTCGGCTTCCCCACCAAGCGCGCCGCCCAGTTCCTCATGGGCAATGGCTCCCGCGGACACCGCCTCAATTTCTCCCGCGGCTCCTTCACCGAATACCCGGAAGCCATGCAGGTCGAGCGCGCCGAGTTCGACCAGATCCTCCTCAACCACTCCCGCGAGGCCGGCGCCGAGGTCCGCGAGCAATCCCAAGTCCTCGAACACCGCGTCGAGGCGGATCGCGTCACCGTCAAGTATCGCGCCGCCGACGGCACTGAACACGAGGAATCCGCTCCATATCTCATTGATGCCAGTGGGCTTGGAAACTTCACGGCCAATCGCGAGTCCCATCGCAAGTTCTACGAGACCCATAAGAAACTCGCCCTTTTTGCCCACTTCGAGGGCGTCGATATGCCCACCGGCGAGCACGAGGGCGACATCCTCATCGTCCGCCGTGAGGCCTCCTGGTTCTGGATGATTCCCCTCAGATCTGGCAAAACCAGCGTCGGCCTCGTCATCGACGCCGCCGACTTCAAGGCCCTTGGCAAACCTCCCCAGGAGGTCTTCGAGGACGCGGTGAAAGCCACCCAGGTCGTCAACAAGCGCTTCTCCGCCGCCAAGATGCTCGGAAAATTTCACGTCCTCGTCGACTTCTCCTACAAGAACGAGCGTCTCGTTTCCCCGCGCCTCGTCCGCGTCGGCGATGCTTCCGGTTTCATCGATCCCATGTTCTCCAGCGGCATTCTCCTTGCCATGGAAAGCTCCCAACAGGGCGCCCGCGCCATCCACGAGGCCTTGGCAACCGGCGAGGCCGTCACCGCGGGCATGCGCCAATACGAAAAGGACAACCGCAAGCGCATCTCCGTCTACTGGCAGTTCATCGAGAACTTCTACAAGCTCCACTTCGCCCAGTTGTTTTTCCAACCCTACAACCGCTGGGGCATGGTCTGCGCCATCAATGCCGTGCTCGCCGGCCGCACCCGTCTCTCCTTCGCCGTTTGGTGGCGTCTCCGGGTCTTCTTCTTCCTCGCCTGGCTGAACCAGCACGTGCCGATCACGAAACGCATCAAGGTCAGCTAGCCCATGGCAACTCCGCTGCTGGGCACCTCGTTCATTGGCTGGTCCCGTTCGCAGGGGAAAGCGCCATGGATCCACGCCGTCCAACCGGGCACCGGAGTCGAACTGCAACCCGCCTTTCTAACAGCAACTCCGGAGGAAGTCGAACAAACCCTCTCCCTCGCCTCACAGGCCTTCCCCGTTTACTCAGCCCTGCCGGGTGCTTCCCGCGCGGGCTTCCTGCGTGCCATCGCCGCTGAAATCGAAGCCGTCACCGAAGACATCGTCGAACGCGGGCAATTGGAAACCGCCCTCTCCGCCGACCGTCTCCGTTCAGAAACCACCCGCGTCCTCGGCCATCTCCGCATGTTCGCGGACCTCATCACCGAAGGCTCCTGGGTGGATGCCCGCATCGACCGCGCCGATCCCGATCGCAAACCTTCCCCGAAGCCCGACATCCGCTCGATGCTCCGTCCGCTCGGCCCCGCAGCGGTCTTCTGCGCGGGCAATTTCCCCCTCGCCTATTCCGTCGCCGGTGGTGACAGCGTCTCGGCTCTCGCCGCGGGCTGCCCGGTGATCGTGATCGTCCATGAAGGCCATCCCGGTGTCTCGGAAATCGTTGCGGGTGCCGTCATGCGTGCCGCCCGCCAAACGTGGATGCCGGAGGGGGTCTTTTCGGTTCTCAATGGCGGTGGCCGCACCATCGGCCAGACCATGGTGAAACATCCCGTCATCCAGGCCGTCGGCTTCACCGGTTCCCGCGCCGGTGGAACGGCACTGATGGAAATCGCCGCGCGACGCGACCAACCCATCCCCGTCTATGCGGAGATGAGTTCCATCAATCCCATCGTGATCCTGCCCGGTGCCTTGGATCGCGGG
>CAXTTX010000021.1:5308-13544 GCA_964247045.1 uncultured Verrucomicrobiales bacterium
AAAAACTCGCGGAGGCCTTCCTTGCCTCGCTCACCCTCGGGGTTGGCCAGTTCTGCACCAATCCCGGCCTCGTCTTCCTGCCAACCGGCAAGGGCGGGACCTTCATCGCGAAACTGAAGGAGTTGATAGGTGCCAGCCCCGCGGGCACCATGCTCAATGCCGGAATTTGCAAATCTTTCGGAAAATCCACCGCCGCCATGGCCACCACACCCGGCGTGGAAGCCCTCGCCGCATCCGGCCATCCACCCGGGCTCGATCAGGCCTCGCCCATGGTTTTCACGGCATCCATCGCGGACTTCGTGAAGGATCGTTCCATGCAACGCGAGATGTTCGGTCCCGCCACCCTCATCGTTCGCGGAACACTCCGCGAAATCATCGAGGCCATTCCGCATCTCGAAGGCCAGCTCACCGCCAGTCTCCACGCGACGGAAGAAGAACTCGCTATAAACGCCGATCTCGTCTTCGCCCTCCGCGAGCGTTGCGGCCGTTTCATCTTCAATGGATTTCCCACCGGTGTGGAGGTCGGCAATGCCACCGTCCACGGCGGGCCCCATCCTTCCACCTCGGATGGACGTAGTACTTCCGTCGGCACCATGGCCATCTTCCGCTTCTGCCGTCCCGTTGCTTGGCAAAACTTTCCCGATGCCGCGCTCCCACCGGAGCTCCAGGATACAAATCCCGCGGGGATAAAGCGGATGGAATAACCGCTCACCTGCGGGAACCATTGTAGATGGAGACGAATATAAACAGGGCGCCCAAGGTGAAGAAAATCCCCATCACCAGCCCGAAAACAGCCCGCCCCATTCCGTGTTTCGGCTTGGCCGTGCCATGGCTCTTCCGAATGTCCCGGATGGCGATCAGCGACACGATGATGGAAATCGGCGCGGGCACCAGCACCATGGAGAATAGTCCCAGATAGCCTGCGGCGATGGCCCAACCGGATCGCCCTACCGGCAACAGCAACCGCATCCCCGCGTCATCGCCTAGGGAGGACGACGGAGAAGGCAGGGGAGGGGGGGGCCCGGATGGTGTGGAGTAGGGGTTCTCGCTCATGAGCCTCTCTACCAGAACTTCCAGATCCGCCTCAAGCCGCATTCCCGCTTGGCACCCTGCGATTCCGTGGCAGGTTCAGCTCATGATTGGCAAGCGGCTCGTCTTCAAACAGACCGGAGCACCCGCGGAGGTGCTGGAACTTGATGAAAGCGCCACCTTCGGCCCTCCATCTGCCGGCGAGGTCCTCGTCCGTCTGCTCGCCGCGCCCTTGAATCCCGCGGACCTCAACACCATTGAGGGCACCTACGGCGTGAAGCTCGACCTCCCGGCCACTCCCGGCATCGAGGGCTGCGGCATCGTCGAGGCCAGCACCTCGGACGATTTCGTCGCGGGTGACAAGGTCATCTTCCTCCGCCGTTCCGCCACCTGGGCATCCCACTCCATCGTGCCCGCCGACACGCTCTTCAAACTGCCGCCGGATATCGATCCGCTCCAGGCCGCCATGCTCAAGGTGAACCCCGCCACCGCCTGGCAGATGCTCCACACCTTCGGCAAGCCCGGGGAAGGGGAGTGGGTCGTCCAGAATGTCGGAAACTCCGCCGTCGGCCGTTGCGTCATCCAGTTGGCCCATCGGCTCGGAATTAAAACCATCTCCTTCGTCCGCCGCGCCGAACTCTTCAACGAACTCACCGCCCTCGGCGCGGATCACGTCTTCCTCGATGACGACGAAGGCCAGGCAAATGCCAAGGCCACCATGGGCGGTGCCAATGCCACCCTCGCCCTCAACGCCGTGGGTGGCGACAGCGCCCTCCGCCTCATGAAACTCCTCCGCGAGGGCGGCCACCACGTCACCTACGGCGCCATGGGCCGCAAGCCCGTCACCGTTCCCAATGGCCTCCTCATCTTCCGCGGCATCCAGATCCACGGCTTCTGGGTCACCCGTTGGCTCGAAAACGCCTCCCCGCAGGAGGCCCACGCCGTCTACCAAAACCTCGCCACCCTTGTCGCCGCCGGCCAGCTCGACCAGCAAATCGATTCCACTTTCCCTCTCGAATCCTTCCCCTCGGCGCTTACCCGCCTCGACGCCCCCGACCGCTCCGGCAAGGTCCTCTTCATCCCCTGATCCGTCTCTTCCTCCTCTCTCTTCCTTTGCGTCCCTTCGCGACCTTTGCGCCTCGGCGGTAAATTCTTCCGAATTTGGGTCAATTCCCGGCCACCTCCGCCCTTGCGCGCCCCCTCGCCTCCCGCTAATACGTCCGCCCGCATGGCCACCATCAATTCCAACTTCCTCAAGCTCAAAGCCGGTTACCTGTTCCCCGAGATTGCCCGCCGCGTGAAGGCTTACTCCGAGGCGAATCCCGACAAGGCCGCACGCATCATCCGCTGCGGCATTGGCGACGTCACCGAGCCGCTGCCCGCCGCCGTCGTCAAGGCCATGCATGAGGGAGTCGATGAAATGGCGAACCGCGAGACCTTCACGGGCTACGGCCCGGAACAGGGCTACGAGTTCCTCCGCCAGGCCATCGTGGACAACCAGTTTGCCGATCTCGGCATCTCCGCCGATGAGGTCTTCATTTCCGACGGTTCAAAGTGCGATACCGGAAACATCCTGGACATCTTCGGCAAGGGCAACGTCATCGCCATCACCGATCCCGTCTATCCGGTCTACGTCGATACCAACGTCATGGCCGGCAACACCGGCGATGCCAATGAAAAGGGCGCTTATTCCGGCCTCCTCTATCTGGAGTGCAATGCCGCCAACAAGTTCGTGGCCGACGTGCCGAAGGAAAAGGCCGATATCATCTACCTCTGCTTCCCGAACAATCCCACCGGTGCCGTCGCCACCCGCGAACAACTCGAAGCTTGGGTGAAGTATGCCAAGGCCAACGACGCTATCATCCTTTTCGATGCCGCCTACGAGGCCTTCATCCAGGACCCCGCCATCCCGCGCTCCATCTTCGAGATCGAGGGTGCGAAGGAAGTCGCCATGGAATTCCGCTCCTTCTCCAAGAACGGCGGCTTCACCGGCGTCCGCTGCGCCTACATCGTCATCCCGAAGACCCTCACCGGCAAGTCGGACACGGGAGAACGCATCCCGCTCCATCAACTCTGGTCGCGCCGCCACAGCACCAAGTTCAACGGTGCCTCCTACCCGGTGCAAAAGGCCGCCGCTGCCGTCTTTTCTCCCGAAGGCAAGCAACAGGTTAGCGCCCTCATCGAACACTACATGGGCAATGCCAAGCTCCTCCGCGAGGCTGCCACCGCCGCCGGACTTTCGGTCTTCGGCGGTGAAAACGCCCCCTATGTCTGGGTCGGTTGTCCTGCGGGTCTCTCCTCATGGGACATGTTCGACAAAATGCTCGGCGAGGCCCAGGTCGTCATCACCCCCGGCTCCGGTTTCGGGTCCGCCGGTGAAGGCTACTTCCGCATCTCCTCCTTCAACTCCCGCGCCAACGTCGAGGAGGTCTGCCGCCGCCTGAAAGCGCTGGTGTCTTAAACGGAGCGCGGAATTTATTCCGCTTGGCTTCGCCAGCTTTGCCGACCGTCTTCCTCCAGAACCGCTCCGGGACAGCCGGACGTTCTGCCGGCCTCGGAAGACGAATGAGAATCAACCGCCATCCCGGCCGGACAAACGACATCTCGACACACCCTCCATCTTTCAATAAGCTCAAATCATGGAACGGATCGTCCTCAAAAGATCTCTCGAAACGGAGGGAATTCCTTCGCTTATCGAGGATCCGCAGGTGGCGCTTGAGGTTTTTGAAGAGATTCTGAAGCGTGGTGCGTTGTTCTATCCCGAGTCCGATGAAACTTCACCCAGACATCCACGAGTTTATCGGATTGTGTCTCTCGCGGAAAGTTGAGTTCCTTCTGGTCGGCGGCTACGCGCTCGCCTTTCACGGAGCCCCGCGCTTCACGGAAGATGTTGACCTGATGGTGCTCGTATCTCCCGGGAATGCGGACAAGCTCCACGCCGTTTTGGTCGAATTCGGTTTCGGCGGGGTGGGCATCACCCGCGATGATTTCCTTGAGGCCGACCAAGTCATCCAACTGGGACGCGCCCCGAACCGAATCGACATTCTTACGGGCATCAGCGGAGTGACGTGGCAGGAAGCCTGGACGTCCCGGGCCAACGTGAATTTTGATGGTCTCGAAATCCAGGTGATAGGGAAGCGGGAACTCATCCGGAACAAACAAGCCACGGGTCGTCCCCAGGATCTCGCCGACCTTGCCCGGCTTCGGCAGGAAGGACACTAGGCTCCGGGATTTTGCCCCTCAACACCTTGGGTGTTGAGGGGCCGCCAACAATGGTTCGTGGGGCACTGCCCTCAATGCTTGTGCCCGTCCCCCTCGGCATGGCTATGCCCCGGCTCTTCTGCATGCTCACAGGAACACGCATACTCTGCCAGCTTGCATTCCGGGCACTTCGCCGTGTTCAGGTTGAACTTCTCCGTCACGGTCTTCTCTCCTTCCTTCTCCTTGATCTGCACCACCACCGGCAGGCTGTCGCCCGCGGGCACCGCCTTGTCGGACACCAGCTTGTCCCCGTCTTTTGCGAAGGCCAGTTTCACCGGTGCCGAGCGCTCCCCTGTGGTCACCGTTACCACCTGTTCCGCCGGGGCGATCACCTTGTCCCCTTCCAGAAAGCGGATTTCCACTTTCCGTTCTGGAGTCAGGAAGAACTCCGCGTTCGGTTTCACTTTCTCCAGGATCCGGCCGCCGTTCGGAGCCTTGATTTTCACTTCCTCCGCCGCGGCGATGCCGAGCGTGGCCAATACGATTGCAATGATTTTGGTTTTCATGAGATTTGTTGATGTTTGTTTGGATTCAATGGGATGCGGGAGATTCGAGTTCGATGGATTTGGCCGCCGCCTTCCGGCCAAAGGTGTAGAAAACCGTGGGTGTCACCCCCAGTCCTAACAAGGTGCTCGTGATCAATCCGCCCACGATGACCACCGCCACTGGATGCAGGATCTCCTTCCCCGGCTGATCCGCCGCCAGCACCAGGGGAATCAATCCGATTCCCGCCGCCAGCGCGGTCATCAGCACCGGCACCAGCCGTTCCTTCGTGCCGCGGATGACCATCTTCTTGGTGAAGCTTTCGCCCTCATGCTGCATCAGGTGCAGGTAGTGCGATATCAGCATGATGCTGTTCCGCGCTGCCACCCCCGCCACCGCGATGAAGCCCACCAGCGTCGCGATGCTGATGTTGTTCAACATCAGCCACGTCAAAACCAGCCCTCCGACCATCGCCAGCGGGATGTCGCACAACACCTGGATGGCGAAGAACGGCGTCCGGAAATAGCCATACAACAGGAAACCGATCACCAGCAGGATGACGCCCGTGAATAGCGCGATGCGCCGCGTGGCATCCTGTTGCGCCTGGAACTCGCCTTCGAACTTGAGGAAATACCCTTCCGGCATCTTCACCTTCTTTTCGACTTCCGATTTCAGCCGGTCAACCAGCGTCGACACGTCCCTAACCGTCGGTTTGATGGCCACCGCGAAACGCCGCTGGCTGTCTTCCCGGAAGATCACGTTCGGTCCTTTTGCCTCCCGCACGTCAGCCACCACGGACAGTGGCACCCGTTGGCCGTTGCCCATCTCGATCGGAATCTGCGAGATCTTCTCCGGTGTTTCTCGCCACTCCAGGGGTAGCCGGGTGACCAGGTTGACGGTGCGTTGTCCGTCGCGCAGCTCCGCGATCTCCTTGCCGCCGATCAAGGCTGAGAGTTGTTCGTTGAGATGACCCGGGGAAATGCCATAGGCTCTTGCGCGATCCCGGTCCGCTTCGATCCGCAACTGCGGGATCGACGACTGCACATCCAGCTTCGCATCCTCAAAGCCCGGGATGGTCTTGCAGACCGTTTGAATCTCGGTGCCGATCTTCCGTAGCTCCGCCAGATCCGGACCGAAGATCTTCACCGCCACCGGTGCGGAAACCCCGCTGAGCATGTGGCCGATCCGGTCCGCCAGCGGCCCGCCGACGACGGAGAAAACCCCGGGCACGGCTTTGATCCGCTTGCTGAGATCATCGAGAATCACATTCCGGTCGCGGCCACGGCCTTTTCCGCCGTCTTCTTCCTGCCGGAAATCCACGTCGAACTCCGCGGTGGAAACAGGCACCACATGGTCACCACGTTCCGCACGGCCCAGCCGCCTCCCCACCTTCCGCACCTCCGGCACGGACAGGATCTGTTGCTCCACCACATCGGAAATCCGGTTCATCTCCTCCAGTGAGGTCCCTGGCGCGGAAGTGATGGCCACCAACGCGGTCTCCTCCTTGAACTTCGGCAGGAAATCCTTGCCCATCCGCGGGTACAACGAGAATGCCGCTACCACAATAACCAGCGCCAGGGCCAGCAGCAGATAGGGTTGCCCCAGTCCGAAACGCAGCCACACATGTTCGAGCAGCCACTTCATGCCTCGTGTCACCACCCCGTCCTTGTGCTCTTTGCCGGCCTTCGGATTCAGCAGGAACGAGCACAGCACCGGAATCGCCGTCAGTGAAACGATGAACGAGGCGATCATCGAAATGATCGTTGCGATTGCGATCGGGGCGAACAACTTGCCCTCCACGCCGGTAAGCCCCAGCAGCGGCAGGAACACCAGGATGATCAGGATCGTCGCATAAAGGATCGAGTTCCGGACCTCGCCGGATGCCCGCGCGATCACTTGCAACTTCGGCTGCGGCTGTGGCCGCTCCGCGTTCTCCCGCAATCGCCTGAAGACGTTTTCCACATCCACGATCGCATCGTCCACCACCATCCCGATGGCCACGGCAAGTCCGCCGAGCGTCATCGAGTTCACGCTGATGCCGGACCATTTGAAGATCAGCATCGTGATCCCGAAGGACAAGGGCATCGCCATGAGCGTGATGAAGGTCGTACGGAAATTCAGCAGGAACAGGAAGATCACCACCGTCACCATGATCGCCCCGTCACGGATCGCTTCGGCGAGGTTCCCGATCGCGTGGTCAATGAAGTCCTTCTGCTTGAACAGCAGGGTTGTCTCCATGCCTTTCGGGAACGAGGCGTTGAGTCCGTCCAGTGCCTTGGTCACCTCGCCGGTGAGCGCGCGTGTATCAAATCCGGGGGCCTTCGTGATCGACATGATCACTCCATAGGTCGGGGTTTTTTCCGGGCTTTGGCTCACCGTCGCGTCTCCCCGCATCGGTTCGATGCCCCACACCACGTTCGCCACGTCGCCGATGGAGATCGGTCGGTCGTTCACCTTCTTGATGATCGTGCTGGCGATGTCGCCGAGCTGCACCGTCATCGCCAGGTTCCGCACCATGATTTCCGTCGTGCCCGTGTTGATGAACCCGCCGGTCGTGGTGGATGCGGATTCGGTCGCCGCCTTTTCCAGTTCCTCGAAGCTCACGCCATTGGCCTGCATCCGGTAGGGATCCGGCTGGATCTCGATCTGCTTCACACCACCACCCATGTTAAGGATCTCCGCGATACCCGAAATGCTCTGCAGGCGTCGCTTGATCGTCCAATCCGCAATCGACCGCACTTCGCTCGGTGGCAGGTAGCCGGGTTCGCCTTCCTTGATGGTGGAACGCACGCCCACCAGCAGGATTTCTCCCATCAGCGAGGCGACCGGGGTCATGAACGGCTGGACACCTTCAGGCAATTGCTCGTTCACACTTTGCAGGCGCTCCTGCACCAACGTCCGCGCGCGGTAGATGTCCGTATCCCAGCCGAACTCGGCATAGACCAGCGAAAGCGAAACATCGCTGTTCGTCCGTAGCCGCGTTAATCCCGACACTCCCATCAGCGCGCTTTCAATGGGTTGCGTCACCCGGGTTTCCACCTCCTCGGGCGAAAGCCCGGCCGATTCGGTCAGGATGATGACGGTGGGCTTGGATAGATCCGGTAAAACGTCCACCGGTAGTTCCGTGGCGGTGCGCAATCCCATCACCATCAGGATCAGCGCGAGCCCGATGATCACCGCCCGGTTGGCGAGTGACCAGTGAATCATCTTGTTAAGCATGGTTCAGTGGGCCTCCGGTTTGGTGTTGGAAGAAGCGGCGCTTTCTTCATCCGTGGAAGGAGGCCGCTTTTTGGTGAACAAAGAGGCCAGCAGCAGGACGAACAGAACGCCGCTGACGTACATCCAGATTCTTCCTCCCGCTTCACTGCCATGCTCGTCGCCGTGTTCGTGGCCACCACCTTGGGCCTTTGCCATTTCCGCCCGTTTTTCCGGCGTCAACTCGCCTCCATCCGCCGCGGCAAGG
>CAXTTX010000021.1:13554-14941 GCA_964247045.1 uncultured Verrucomicrobiales bacterium
GCCGTTGCGATGCTCGACGCCCAGCAGCGCGACGCTCGTGCCCGTGCGCCGCGTCCAGGGCTTCCTTCAGGGAAACCCCGCCGCCACCCGCGAAACTCAGCGAATACGCGCCATGCGTCACCACCTCGTCCGCGGGGAAAAGCCCGGCGGTGATTTCCACGAACCGGTCGTTCATCTCGCCGACCTGGACCGGCGTCTTGATGAACGCGTTCGCCAGATCGAAGTGCTTCACATATACGAACCGGCTGCTGGGTTCGCCCTGGAGCGCGGAACGCGGAATTCCCATCACGTTGGAGCGCTGGTTCAGCACGATGGAAAACTCCGCACGCATGTCCGGGCGCATCCTCAGTCCGGGATTCGCAACCTTGAAGATCGCGTCGATGGTCCCGCTCTCACGGTCCGCCGATGTGCCGAAACGGATCATCTCACCTTCCAGAGCGTCATCGCCCAGCGCGGAAACATGGATGTGTGCCTTGCTGCCGGGCTTCAGCTTGCCTGCTTCGTTTTCCGGCACGCGCGCGACCGCCATCACTTCCGTTAGATCGGAGATATCCAGCAGTTCCTTGTCCGGCTCCACCGGTTCGCCGAGACGCACGTGCGACTGGACGATCAGTCCGCCGATCGGTGCCCTGAGTTCGATGACCGGTGGCGGATTGCCCGGTTGCCGGCTTTCGATGCGGGCCAGGACCTGGTCTTTTGCCACCACGTCGCCCTCCTGGGCCTCAAGCGAGAGCACCCTCCCGGAGATCCGGCTGCTGAGCACGCCGTGGTGTTCCGGGATCTCCGCGATGCGGCCCAGCGCGAAGACGGTCTCCTCGAAGTTGCTCTCCTCCACCTCCACCGTTTCGATGCGCAGGTTCTTAACCCCGGTTTCATCGAGCACGACGGTGTTGGCATCCGTCGCGCCCCGCAGGAGAGGTGCCGCCAGAACGGCGGCTGATAGAATCAAAGAATGAAATTTCATGAAAAAGTATGGTGTTAGTTTTTGCCTGTCGCGGTCTCGTGCCGCACCCGGGCGAGGTGGAATTCCCGCAGGGCGTCCGCTCTCGCCAGCGCGAGTTGCAGCCGCTTCTCGCGGGTTCTCAGGACGGATTGGATTTCTCCTTGGCCATTGCGGAACGAGGTTTCCGCGAAGGACGATTGTTCCTCCGCCAGCGGCAGCAGCGTGTCCTTGATCTCGCGGATCATTTCCGCCCACTGCTCCATTTCACCCCGCGTTCCCTCCGCTTCCAGGCGGATGTTCCTGCTCAGTGCGATGGCTTCCTTCTCCTTTCGCGCCTGCTTGGCCTCTGCTTCTTGGATCGCTCCTTCGTTGCGGTTCCACATCGGCCAGGGGATCTTCAATTGCACACCCACCACGGCCTCGTTTTCATAACCCTCGGGCGCG
>CAXTTX010000021.1:14951-25234 GCA_964247045.1 uncultured Verrucomicrobiales bacterium
AAATGCCGCCCTCCCAATCTTCATGGCGCTTGCTTTGCTCCAGCGCCACGCCTTGGGCGGCCGCCTTGGCTTCCAGTTTCGCCACTTGGAAATCCGGCCGTCGCGAGGGGTCCACCGCCGTGCCCGGCAGCACCGGTTCCGGCAGGCTGCCGCTTACTTCCAGTCCTTCACCCGGCTTCATGCCCAGCAATGGTTTCAACTCTCCCGCCAGCGCCGCTTCACCGGCGTTGAGCTGGCGGATCTCCATCGCGATGCCCGCCGCCTCCAGCTTCGCCTGTCCGGCATCGATCGGTGAGCCTTCGCCACGCGCCGCGGTCTCCGTGAGGAAATCCGCGAACTGCTTGGAGAGCTCCGCCTGCTTGCCGAGAAGCTCCCGCCGTTGCCGCGAGGCTAACAGCTTCACCACCGTTTCGCGCGCCTCTCCTGCCAGTTTCCGTTCCACTTCCCGCACCTCCGCCTCCGCGGCCTTCAGTTCAGTGAGCGTGATTTCCTTTTCCAACCGCAGCCGCCCGGTCACGGGAAACTGCTGCGAAAAACCGACTTCGATCTTTCCCTCCCGGAAGCGCGCGTTGTGCTCCACCGAGGTTTCGATGCGGGGGTTCTCCAGGCGTCCTGCCTGGTTCATGCGGCCGAGCGCTTCCTGGATTCGGAGGCGCGCCGCGGCGAGATCCGGGTTCTGCGCGCGGATCCGGTCGCCCGCGCTTCCCAGCGTGACGACCACCGCGGCTTCCGCCCGGAGGGGTGATGCCATGCCGGCGAGAGCCAGCACGGCCATGGGTAAAAATGATGACATGATTCGGATTTGAAGGGGCCGCGGAGATATCGCGCGGCGCGGGTAAACATTGATCTGACAAACCGGCCACCGGCGGGAATCCCGTCACGGAGGCTGTTAGGCGCGCCAAAAGGGCACGCTGGGACGCGGGAATCGCGCCCTTAGATCAACGGGGGTTTTTCCGAACCCAGGAAGGGCTCCTCGGGCGGGACATCACCTTGGTTCCGGAAGCCCGCGAAAGCGGATGCCGGCACTCCCGGTTTG
Source organism: uncultured Verrucomicrobiales bacterium (assembly GCA_964247045.1). Lineage (GTDB taxonomy): Bacteria > Verrucomicrobiota > Verrucomicrobiia > Verrucomicrobiales > Akkermansiaceae > Luteolibacter. The sequence goes on from CAXTTX010000021.1 coordinate 15,988, forward strand.
CAATCGCCATGCGAATCCAGTCCCAGCACCTGACCGTGAGAACAGCACGTGTGGTGATGGTGGTGATCCGCGGGGCAATCGTCCCCTTCCTGATGACCATCCTTCGGCTCGCCGATGTGGATCTGCTGGCCCGCGTGGGTGGTATCACAGGAATCGATTTCCTCGCCGGCTTGGCAGCAGGTATCGGCAGCATGGCTGCACACCGCCGGATCACTGCAGTACGCCGCGATCGCCTGGGAATTCAATCCCGCGATCACGCACAACACCATCAGCCATTGGGCAAGGAACCTCATCAACGCTCCGAATGTGGCGACCATCGCCGTGAACTCAAGTAAATTTCCCGCCAGCCTCTTTCCAGCGTCACCGCTCTCCGCCCGCGCTTTCCAGCTTGCTGTTCACCCTCGTTCCCTGGGAATAGCCGATCACCCGGTCGATCAGGCCTTCCTTCGCCTCCAGCGCCGTCCGGAATGCTCCCGCCGTCGTCTGGCTGGAAATCACCTTCCCCCCCTTGTCCACGATCGCCAGCACGTAGCCGTAATATTGGAACCCGCCGATGTTCCCGGCCCCCTTGTTGTCGCTGTCATAGGTGGTGTAAAACACCTTGGCATCCTGCGCGACTGTCTTCCCGGGCGGTAGTGTGAACTCCAGGCTCTGGCTCGAAAGCACCGAGAAAATCTCCGGTGTCCGCGATTCCTGGCCGATGAACACGATCTTCGTCGTCACCGGCGGTGCCGCTTCGTTCTTGTTCCCGTTTGTCAGCTTGATCGTGCAGGTGATCTCCTGCTTCTCCATGTAATAGCTGTCGGCCTGGTCTTTCCGCCGTTTTCCGATCACCACGTCCGCGACGATCTTTGGCGAATCCGCCGCTGCGGCCACGGCTGGCTTCTGCCCGCGGATCAGCGTCTGTGACGCCTCGTCGAAATTCCCGATCGGCAGCGTGAATTTCTTCGGGGTCCCCGCCCGCGTGAAAGTCACCGCATCTCCCGCCACGGAAACCACCTCGATCTCGATGGAGCGCCCGATCTGATCCGTCACAGTGATGCCATGCCCCGCGAAGGTCGCCCCCAGGAGCCAGACCACGGAAAAACCCAAGCACCGGTAAAGCATGGTCGCCGTTCTAACGAAATCCACCGCTCCGGACAATTCCAAAAAGAAACCGGATTTCCACGCTGCTACAAACCCGCGTTTTTCCTGCCACCTTGAAAAACCTGGCATTTTTGCCATACACCACCCGTGAATCTGGATTTGGAGGACATCTTGGGCAGCGTGCTTGGCAGGATTGTCCTCCTCTTCGTTTATCTCGCCAGCTCGATATGGGTGGGTTCGGCAATCGGCGCCGTCGCCAGGATGGCGGGGGACATCGATGTGGCCGCGGGCATCTATTTTCCCGACTTCCTGGACCTGTGGCGGGCTCCCTACCTCCTTATCAATATCTGGCTTGTCCCGAATTTCGCCATTCTGGCAGTGGCGATCACTTACCTGATGCTCACGGGAAACCTCGGATATGCCGCCTGGGGCTCCATCGTCGGCCTGGAGTCCTTGTTTGCCATGACCGGCTACGGATCCGATTTCTATTCCTCAGGCAACATGCTTGTCGCCTGGATTTCCTGGCTCGTTCTTCTCGCCATGCTTGAGACCGGCCTCTGGCTCATCCATAAAATGCAAGTGAACCGCTGGGCCCAGGAACTGGCCATGCTCCGGGCGGAAAACGCCATGCGGGGCCGGGAAGGGGATTTTTCCGCCTCGACCGACAATCCGGACGACACTGACACCGCGTCTTGAAATCTGGCTCCGGTGATGCATCCTGACCCTGTGAAAACCCGTTCCACTCTCGCTGCCATCACGGCGCTTGCCTTTTCACACCTACCCCTGGCCGTCGCCGGCGAGCCCCCGCTCTCCACCCTCCGCGAGGGGGACATCGTCTTCTCCGCCTCCGCGGCGGGGCAGGGCGAGGCAATCATCGCCGCCACCGGTTCCATCTACACCCACTGCGGCGTCGTCTATAACAAGGACGGAAAGCTCATGGTGCTGGAAGCCGTCCAGCCCATCGGAACGGTTTCCCTGGAGGACTTCAAATCCCGTGGCAAACCGGGCACCTTCGCCGCCCGCCGGCTCAAGTCGCCGCTCACGCCGGACGCCTACCGCCACGCCCGCGAGTGGGCGGAGGCCCAAGTGGGCAAAAATTACGACATCCGCTTCCAATGGGGGGACGACAAGCTGTATTGCTCCGAACTCGTTTGGAAAATCTACCGCCACGCCGGGGTCGAGCTATGCGCCGTCCGCCGTTTCCGTGACTACGACCTCCGGAAACCGAGCGTCCGGAAGATCATCGACGAGCGTTTCGGCGGGATGGAGCACGTGCCCATGGACGAGAAGGTCATCGCGCCTTCGGATCTGGCCGCTTCATCTCTGTTAATGGAACTGAAATAGGCCGCAGGCGTTCCCGCGGTCTGGAATCAGCCTGGGTAAACACCTGGCGCTATTCCGGGAGGATATTCGGTGATGCGTCCGGGTCCTCCGGACAGTCTGGGAATTGGCAATATGCCATGAAAATCCCCATCCGGAAACGATCATGAAAACGATAATCCTGACGCTCGGTCTCGTGTCCCTCGGTCTCAACCCATTCACCGGCGGTGCCTTCGCACTCACGCCGTTCAGCGATAACTTCAACGCCCCCAAACTCGACACGGATGCCTGGACCTCGGGCGGGGAAGGGGGTGCGAAACTCAAGCAGACCAACGGCGTCCTCCGCTTCCTGGTCCCCCAAAACAAGGCGGACGAGGACTACGCCTTCCTGGAACTCAAGGGCATCTACCCCGGCTACAACGAGAATTGGCAGGCAATCGTGGATGTCACCAACACGAACGAACACCGCGGGAATTCGGCTCCGGGCTTCTGGATCTCCAGCGGGGACGATCCCTCCGACGTGGTGTTCTTCGAGTTTTATGGGAAAGGGCCGAAAGGGGGCTTCATCGCCAGCTTCACGAACAACGGGCTGTACAACGTCGGCCCGGATCTGGCGACGAACCCCGGAGTTACCAAGGGCAGCCTCAAGATCACCTTCAGCAAGTCCACCAAGGTCATCACCTTCTGGCACGACAAGACCGGTTCCTCCAACGGCTACCAGTGGGTCAAGCTCGGCAGCTTCTCCACCAACGGGGTGGGGGGAGATCGCCGCGCGGACTGGCTCACGAATGAGGAAACCAGCTTCTTCACCGTCCGGATATTCGGGTTTTCGGAAGGTAAAATCGGCGCCGCTGGCACGGAAACCTTGGACAATTTCGCACTGAAATCATTGAAATAGAGTTTGTTGTGGACTTTTTGAATTCTCGGGCCGCCGGTGGCTGGATTTTTTGGAAACTTCCTCCCGATTCCTCAATTATCTTGCAAATTCGCCCGTACGAGGGTTTCTTCCGCGCTCAACCTCAACTAGGACGGCCCGGCGCTCACCGCTGGACCCATCCCCTACGACCATGGCCGAAACAAAAGAAATCAACCTCAAGGAATATCAGCTCCACGAAGGAGACACCGGCAGCGCTCCTTATCAAGTCGCGCTCCTCACCCAGCGGATCGCTCACCTCACCGAGCACCTGAACGCCCACAAGAAGGACTTCTCGTCCCGCCGTGGCCTTCTGACCCTCGTTTCCCAGCGTCGCAAGCTGCTGGATTACATCAAACGGGGCTCCGAGGAAAAATACCAGCAGGTCATCGCCGGTCTGGGTCTCCGCCGCTAACAAACTCTCGCAAGGCAGCCACGGGAAACCCCCGTGGCTGTTTCGCAAACGGCTCGGGCGATTCAACCGCATGGTTGTCTCCTTGCCGCCGGACAAACCCTTTCCCGGTCCGCCGATATGCGGGCCCGCGGAATCCTGTCTGGAAATTGATGATAGCCTGTTCCGCACCGTGCGGGGCGGGCTCGTACGCAACGAAAAAAGAAGAAAACAAGAAGACTGATTATGAATATCCATACACTTACGAGCGACGTCGGATCCAACCCGATCACGTTCGAAACCGGCAAGATCGCCAAACTCGCCGATGGCGCCGTCACCGTCCGCTGTGGCGATACCATCATCCTCGTCACCGCCGTCTCCGCCACCAAGGTGAAGCCCGGACAGACCTGGTTCCCCCTCTCCGTCGAATATAAGGAGAAAGCCACCGCAGCCGGTGTGTTCCCCGGCGGCTACTTCAAGCGCGAAGGCCGTCCCACCGAAAAGGAAATCCTCACCTGCCGCATGACGGACCGCCCGCTGCGTCCGCTCTTCCCGAAGGGTTATTTCTACGACACCCAGATCATCGCCATCCTCCTCAGCGCGGACGGTGTGAATGATTCCGACATCCTCTCGATGAACGGCGCCTCCGCCGCCCTCTGCCTTTCCGACATTCCCTTCGCCGGCCCGATCGGTGCCGTGCGTGTCGGCCGTGTCGATGGACAATTCGTCATCAACCCGACCCACGACGAGCGCGCCGAAAGCGACCTCGATCTCATCTACGTCGGTAACAAGACCGACGTCATCATGATCGAAGGCCAAGCCGACGAACTCCCCGAGGAAGAATTCATCAAGGCCCTCCACTTCGCCCAGGAAGCCGTCGTCAAGCTCGTCGCCGTCCAGGAAGAGCTCGTGAAGCTCGCCGGTAAGGAAAAGCGCGAGTTTTCGCAAATCCTCGCCAAAGAGAACCTCCTCGAGATTGCCTACGAAATCGCCGGCGACCGCATTGAGTCCGCCATCTACGCCCCTTCCAAGACCGAGCGTGCCAAGAAAGTCGGCGCCCTCCGCGACGAAGTGGAAGCCGCCATCAAGGAGCGTGCTCCGGAAGCCACCGACTTCGACGTCGAGCAAGCCTTCGAATACCTCCAGAAGAAGGCATTCCGCATCTCCATCATGGACAAGGGCGTCCGTGCCGATGGCCGCGCCATTGGTGACCTCCGCACCCTCTATGGAGAAGTCGGCACCCTGCCGCGCGTTCACGGGTCCGCCATTTTCTCCCGCGGAGAAACCCAGGCGCTCGCCATCACCACGCTGGCTCCTGCCGATGAGAAGCAACACTTCGACAACTACGCCGGTGGCGAAGATGAGAAGCGCTTCATCCTCCACTACAACTTCCCTCCCTTCTCCGTCGGTGAAACCGGCCGCATGGGTGGCATCAACCGCCGCGAGATCGGCCACGGCTCGCTCGCGGAGCGTTCCATCGAGCCCGTCATCCCGGACGAAGTTGATTTCCCATACGCCATCCGTGTCTCCTCGGAAGTCATGGAATCCAACGGTTCCACCTCCATGGCCTCCGTTTGTGCGGGCACCATGGCCCTCCTCGATGCCGGTGTCCCGCTGATCCGCCCCGTCGGTGGTATCTCCGTCGGCCTCGTCACCGAGAACAACGCGGATGACTCGATCAAGTCCTACAAGATGCTGCTCGATATCATCGGTTCGGAAGACTTCTACGGCGACATGGACTTCAAGCTCTGCGGCACCAGCGAAGGTGTCACCGGCTACCAGCTCGACCTCAAGCTCGCCGGCCTCCCGCTCGCCATGCTCGAGGAAGCCATCCTCATCGCCAAGGCCGGCCGTGAGAAGGTCCTTGCCAAGATGGCCGAGTCCATTGTCGAGCCGAAGGAACTCAGCCCGCATGCCCCGCGCATCGTCTCCGTGAAGATCCCCGCCGACCGCATCGGCGAGCTCATTGGACCTGGTGGCAAGAACATCAAGGGCATCCAGGCCGAGTCCGGCGCCGAGATCAACATCGAGGACGACGGCACCGTTCACATCTACGCTTCCAAACAGGAAGGCCTCGAGCGCGCCAAGTCGATGATCGAGCGCATGTTCCAGGAAATCGAAGTGGGCAAGGCCTACACCGGCAAGGTTGTTTCCATCACCGCCTTCGGCGCGTTCATGGAAGTGCTTCCCGGCAAGGACGGCCTCGTTCACGTTTCCGAGCTTGCCGAAGGCCGCACCGAAAAGGTCGAGGACATCGTCAAGAAAGGCGATGTCATCACCGCCAAGTGCCTGGGCGTCGATGAAAAGGGCCGCGTGAAGATGTCACGCCGCGCCTGGCTCCGCGACCAAGCTGCCGCCGAAGTCTCCGCCCAGGAGCCCGTCGCCGCCGAGTAATCGGCAGCAGCGGTTCTCAGCGAATCCAAATTCCAAACCGGCGTTCCCTCACGGGGACGCCGGTTTTTTGTTGGGCACTTTCCATGTCTCATTGAAGGGCTCCCCGAGTTCTGCCCCGCCATCCCACCCCAGACCGCCGCTCCCTAACCCCCGAATCCTCTTCTCCCGCGAAATCTCCCCCTTTCGAGTGACGCCCTCACCCTTGACCTTCCTTCCCCACGGCTCGGACACTTTCCCCACGCCGATGAACCCATCTTACCGCCGTCTCGCCTGCCTCCCCGTGCTCTTCTTCACCGCGCACACCGCACTCCACGCCAAGGAAATATGGCTCGACGAATTCGACACTTCCGGCATCAGCACCGGCTATGGAGACGCGAGGAAAAACAAATCCACTTCTAACAAAAAACTCTCCGTCGCGGGCAAGCCCTATCCCCGCGGCCTCGGCACCCACGCCCCAAGCAGCGCGTTCTTCCAACTCGGCTCCCAAAGCGGGATCAAATTCCAGGCCGCCGTCGGCGTGGACGACGGTCCGGAAGGCAAGGGCAGCGTCGTCTTCCAAGTCATCGGCGATGGCAAGACCCTCTACGACAGCGGCAAGCTGGAGAAAGGCGACGCGGCAAAAACCGTGGAGGTCGATCTCTCCGGCGTGAAGACCGCCGAACTCCGCGTCACCGACGCTGGCGATGGCAAAAACTCCGACCATGCGGACTGGCTGGACGCGAAATTCACCTTCACCGGCAGCGCTCCTGAAATCTCCCCGCGCTGGGTCATGAGCCTCCCTCACTACGAAGCCGACGCCGCCAGGCTCGCGGACACGAAACCCCTGCGTGTGCTCTCCAGCCCCGATAAAAACGTGAAGGCCGGTATCGGCATCGCGGCCGATGGCCGTCTCGTCATCAAGGTCCTCCGCGATGGCAAGGTCGCCCTGGAATCCTCACCCCTCGGCGTCACCGTCGATGACACGGACATCGGCAAGGATGCCGAGATCGGCAGCGCGGAAACCTACAGGACGGACCAGAAGTACGATTGGTTCGGCAACACCACATCTCTCCACGATCTCTCCAACGGCGAGAAGGTCACCATCCGCACCAAAGGCGCCGTGAAGTCATGGACCTTGGACTGGCGTGCCTACAACGACGGCATCGCCTGGCGTTACATCATTCCCGGCAATGGCCGGCGCAAGGTGACCGGCGAGGCGACATCCTTCGTCCTGCCGGAGGGAGCCACCTACTGGAGCAACCACAACACCTCGAACTACGAGGCGAATTTCCTCCACTTCACCCCCAACTCCGGGAACCCATCCCGCCAGATCACCATGCCGGTCACCGTGGAACTGAAAGATGGCGGCTACGCCAGCATCACCGAGGCAAACATGTTCGGATACAGCGGGATGACGCTGGGCCCACGCGGCCGCGTCTTGAACGGCATCTTCGAGGACGACGCGCAAGGCTGGAGCATGGAGGGCGAAATCACCACTCCCTGGCGCGTCGTCATCACCGCCGCGGACCTGACCCAACTGGTTAACCAGAGCATCGGCTACAACGTCTCACCGCCACCCGACCCAAAGTATTTCCCACAGGGCATGAAGACGGATTGGCTCAAGCCCGGACGTTCCTTCTGGACCTGGGGCTTCGGCCAGTGGGACACCGCGAAGTGGGAACTCATCCACGGCTTCGTCGATGACGCTGCCTCGCTGAACTGCCAATACTACGTCATCGACGATCCATGGCGCGAGCCGAAGATGGGTTGGCACCGCAATGGCAAGGACGAGTGGGCCAGCCTCAAGGAGGTCTGCGAATACGCGGCAAAGAAGAACGTGAAGATCATGGTGTGGGAACACTATGACCGCGTGAAAACGCTCCCCCTGCGCGAGGAATTCTTCAAGAACGTCGCGGAGGCCGGTGCCGTCGGCGTGAAGATCGACTTCATGGACAGCGAGAGCCACGACATGCTGGAGTTCTACAAATCCTGCTTGGAGATCGGCTCGAAGCGGAAAATCATCGTCAACTTCCACGGAGCTAACAAGCCCGCCGGCGAAGAGCGCTCCTGGCCGCTGTGGATGACCCGCGAGGCCGTCTACGGCATGGAGCAGGGGGGCAATGTCGCCCGCTCCCACCTCGCCGCCCTGCCCTTCACGCGTCTCGTCACCGGACCCGCCGACTTCACGCCCACCGTCTTCCGTTCCGGCCCCATGGGCAAGACCACCGCCGCCTCCCAGATGGCCGCCGCCGTGGAATACAACTCCTCGCTCAACCACTGGGCGGACAGCGCCAAATCCTATCTCGCCCAGCCACCCGAGGTCATCGACTTCATCAAGACCAAGCCCGCGACCTGGGACGAGTTGATCGTCCTGCCCGGCAGCAAGATCGGTGAAACCGCCGCCATCGCCCGCCGCTCCGGCGATAACTGGTGGATCGGCGTCATCAACGGCTCCGACGACACGAAACCGTATTCCTTCGACCTCTCCTTCCTCGGCTCAGGCGGTAAATACAAGGCGGTTACTTTTGAAGACGCCGGTGGCGACAAAACCAAGCTGAAGGTTGAAAAGAAGGCCGTGGCCACGGGTGACAACATCAGCACCAGCATGCAGCCGGGCGGGGGATTCGTGATGATTGTCACAAAAGAATAGAAACAAATTTTCACCCTGCGGCCGTTGGTAAAGGAGAAACCCTCCACCAAACCCTCCTGGACCGCAGCATGAGCCCGCCGCGGAAATCTCCTCCCTCATCAGATTTTCAATTCATATCGGATTTTCAGTGGTCCGGAATTTGGCACGGGCGTTGCTTGAATAACTCTGTCGCAAGACAAAGGCGGCCCGACTGAGATGCCCCCCAGGTTAATGGGTTTTCCGAAGGGGATGATCAGTCGGGCCGCTTCTTTTTCCAAGACGCCCGTTCACGCGCTTGCGGGGTTGATGACGGCAATCGAAAGGCCCCGCCTGAATTCATGATCCAACCGGCTGATTCTTGCCGGATTATGTTCACGACGACGCCCTTGGGTGGCCTTTTCGGCCATTTCACCTCCGTTTCATTCATCCTCCGCAATTTCGCCTCGCCCGAATCTGGCACAGCCATTGCTAAATCCTCTTTGTCGCAAGACAAAGGCGGCCCGACTGAGATGCCCCCCAGGTTAATGGGTTTTCC
>CAXTTX010000022.1:0-2705 GCA_964247045.1 uncultured Verrucomicrobiales bacterium
TCCGCCTCTCTTTCCAACGTGCCGGTGATACGGCCGGTTTTGGGATCGAGTTGCAGACCAACTGGCAAATTATCGGCGGAAAAAGTCATCGGCCGATCACCTGTAGCGGCGATGGTGAACAGGAAGGGCGAGCCGGGCCGAACGCCAAAAACCGCCGTGCCGTTGATGCGCGGCGCGGGGGACACGGACGGCGTCAAGATAATCGCGGCTTCGGCGGGCGAGCTCGTGGTTTCGAGTCGCACATCGCCAATGGTTTCAAATTTCGCGTCCACCCAATCCGCATGGTCGAAAGAAATTCCGTCCCCAGCATCACCAACTTTCAGCATCAGGGTTTGGACGCCGGCAAGATTAACGGTGAAAGTTTTCGCCTGCGCGCCCGCTTTCATCACGCCACTTTCCCAGAGGAGCTTCCCGTCGCCCAGCACGAAGAACTCCACACTCGCGGTCGATTGGGAAACCTCATCATCCACACCAACGCCCGCTGAAAAGGTTTGGACGGATTTTTTCAGCTCGATGTATAAAGCGCTTTCGGCATGGGTTCCGAGACCACGCGTGAAAACCTGGCCCCCAATGCGCAAGGGATTGCCCTCGTTGGACGGGTTTTTGCGGGGTTCACCCCAGCCCTGGGTCGTCAGCCTCACTTCCAGCTCATCCAGCCAAGCTGTCGCGGCGGAAACCCTGGCAGCGGAAAAAGGTGCCAACAGGAATGTTGGCAGCATGTAAAACAGTGAAGATTGGAATTTCAAGTTTGTCATTTTTTATCCAGAAGTCGGTCGGATCTCATGGAGTTGGGACCCCGTCACAAGCAGGTCCGTTTTGAAGACGAACGGCGTGGTTGACTTGAACCCACGCCGTCCGCCGCAAACCTGATTTAAAGCCTTTGTAACCTCAGTTCCCGCACTTGTCGCGGCGGGACCGTCGAAGCATGACCCCCAAACCCACACCAAGGAGGGCGAATGAACCAGGTTCCGGGACCGGGGTAATGTCGCGAAGCTGAAAGGCATTGAGTTGTATGCTCGCATTGCCGACACCACCGGAGGAATCCGGGGTGATCGAAATCGATTGCGTGCCGGATCCGTCCGCCACGAATGTTCCAATGATGTATTGCCCAAGTCCGGTTCCATCCGAGCCGTAGTAAACGTTGTCGGAGGTGTTGGCACCGCCGGTGAAGGTTTCCCAGCGGGTCAGGCCGATACTGCGCCCGTCATTCACCCATAGCTGCACCAGGTAGGTGTTGCCGGCTGTCACATTCCAACTGATCGATCCGGGGCTGCCGCCGGCGTATCCCCCCGACCGCAAGACGAGGTTATAGTTGGCGTCCCCCGTGGTCATGTTATAGTAAGCGCCGCCGTCGTAGAATCCGGTGGTATTGTTAAAGCCGGGCACATCGACAAACGCGTTGAAACTCACGCCATTGACCACGATGCCACCGAAGGCATCAAAGTTATACGGAGCCCAGGTGCCGACTGTCGTTCCGGTGATGTTCACGTCGGAAGCACCCGTGATCGTGGAGGGGGTCTGCCAGATGATGTTGGCCGCGTTCACCGTTGTGGTGATCATGCCGGCAATGGCTGCGCAGAGGATGGATTTTTTCATGGTTATTTTTGGGCTTTTACTGCTAGGAACTTGCTCCGGGTGTGAGGGTGCGTTGAAAACGCCATCGCCCGGAACGTGGATCGGGAGAACGTGGGTTAATCCAGACCTGTTGCATTTATGACGAGATCCGGGCTTTCCGGCAGTCGCATGCTTGGGTGACACCACGGCACGGCCGGGAACGGCAACCTGGAGCCTGACCAAGCGCGGTGGATTTCCGGAGGGCAGCGCCCACACTTCCCTCTGTATCCCGGCCGCCACCTTCCACTCAACCGGTGCCGCACCGGCCAGCGGCCGCCATGTTGCTAGATCATCCGATGCACGAATCACGACTTCCGCATGCGAATCACGACCTCCGCATCCGCCGCGAGAGAGTATGTGTATGCGGTCTGCCCCCACCTTCCGCGGTCGCGGCCATCCCGGGTAAATGCAATACCCCGCCGCCGCAGCGCGTAATGGGTGAACTTGGTGATGCCGTCGGCATCCGGATTCTCGCCCATGTGGGCATCGAGGTCGACCGCGCTCGGATCTCCGCCCGCGACGATGCCGGCGGACCACGACGCGGGATCGGAAAGCCCCGCCCGGCTTACCCGACCCTGATGCGGCCAAGCCTTCCCCCCGCGAGGAAGAAATCCCGGAACTGCTGACCAACGGCGCCCTTTCCAAAAAGATCGCCGGCAATTTGGGAATCAGCCTCTGTACCGTGCCGACCCATTTGCGGCGAATCCACGGGAATTTTCATGTCCATTCCGGACGGAGGCTATGGTAAGGTTCGTGGGACACCGCCGGTAATCCGGCGACGTCGTGATGTCACCCAAGCATGCGACTGTCGGGAATCCCGGGGTTATCCTAAATTTAACTGTAACAAATCATGGCAGGCTACCATGGCCGGCACCGGTCCAACCGGATCCTGCAAAAATCCAAAGATCTTCCACCCAACCCATGGACGGAAATATCTGCTCAAAAACCCACGGAAATCCGACTCTTCATACCTTATTGGGGATCGTCTACCTGTCTAAAGGTGTCCCCTTAATCGGGGACACGGAAATGGAATGGCATTGCGACATGCTGATATATTAATTTCTTAAACCCATGAATTTAAATTCGTCGAT